>JAZKYG010000122.1:0-5782 GCA_045612025.1 Bacteroidales bacterium | reverse complement strand
TTTAGTTGACAATCTTGCTCATTTTATTGCTGATAACAATGGCAAACTATTCTCTGCCAATAGCATTGCAAAATATTTAAAAGGTAAAGACAATGCTGTATCTTCTAATACGATAGCCGAATATATGGACATACTTTGTGCTACATATATGATAGATCAAGTAAAACGTTACGACATTAAAGGCAAGAAACTATTTGAACAACAAGACAAATATTATTTTGAAGACCTTGGTTTGAGAAATTATCTTTGTAGAGACAAGCGTCTCGTTGATATTGAAAAAGTTCTGGAAAACGCAGTGTATCTTAAATTAAAACAAGAAGGATATGAGGTATATATCGGACAATTAGATGGGAAAGAGATAGATTTCGTTGCACGCCGAGGAGACGAAACAATATATTATCAAGTTGCATTACGCATCTCAAATGAAGAGACATACGAAAGGGAGTTTGGCAACTTAAAATTAATCAAGGACAACTATCCTAAATATGTAATAACAATGGATCCATTATCATCAATGATTAATGATGGTGGTATCAAAGTACTACAAGCCAAGGATTTTTTAAGTTAACTCCTCATCAAATAATTCTTCACATAATCCGCGACTCCGTCTTCCAAAGATGTGAATTCTTTGTCATAACCAGCTTCTCTCAGTTTCGTCATATTCGCTTCTGTGAAGTATTGATATTTGTCTCTGATATCTTCTGGAATGTCGATAAACTCGATATTGACATCTCTTCCCATCGCCTTGAAAGTATTAGCAGCCAAGTCGTAGAAACTACGAGCCTTGCCAGTACCAAGATTATATAATCCGCTTTTTAAACTGTTGGTCAATGTCTGTTGTCCGTTGTCTGTTGTCTGTTGACTTATCATAAAACAGATAACACTCGCAATATCTTTCACGTAAATGAAATCGCGTAACTGCTGTCCATCAGCAAAGTCTGGACGATGTGAACGGAAAAGTTTCACCTTTCCTGTTGCATTTATCTGATTGAAAGAATGGAAAATGACAGACGCCATTCTTCCTTTGTGATATTCATTAGGACCATAGACGTTGAAGAACTTCAAGCCTGCCCAGAATGGAGGTTGTTTTTTCTGTTTCAAAATCCATTTATCGACTTCATTCTTGGAACGTCCATATGGATTTAATGGCTGTAATTTTTCCACAACATCATGACTGTCGTCATATCCTAATTCGCCGTTTCCGTATGTCGCTGCAGAAGATGCATAAACCATCGGTATCTGATATTCTGCACATAAAGAGAACATCGTCTCAGTATAATCTACATTCAGTTTCTGAAACACATTCCAGTCGAATTCAGTGGTGTCAGTACGCGCTCCGAGATGAACGATGAAATCTACTTCTTTATGATTTTCCTTAAACCAGTCAAAGAATATGTTTCTATCAACTAAAGCTTTATATTCCAAGTCGATATAGTTTCTTTCTTTTTCTTTCTTTGAGAAATCATCGACAAGAATCAAATCGTTATATCCTTTTTGATTCAATTCACCAGCGACAATGCTGCCGATAAAACCAGCTGCTCCAGTTACGATTATCATATTATAAATTTTAATTGTAGAGACGTGTCAACAACACATCTTCTATATTTATGGTGTTGTTGACGCGTCTTTACTATATTATTCATTTCTTGTTTTGATGTAATTACGCCATTTATCCAAAACTGCAACCATATCGCTTGGAAGTTCTGAATCGAAATAAATTTCCTTGCCTGTCGTTGGATGTACGAAGCCTAAGATTTTAGCGTGCAAGCAATGACGTGGAATTTCTCTAAAGCAGTTTTCTATGAACTGACGATATTTCGAGAATGTAGTACCTTTTATTATAGTGTCGCCGCCGTAGAGGTAATCGTTGAAAAGCGGATGTCCTGTATGTTGGAAGTGAACACGAATCTGGTGTGTTCTACCTGTCTCAAGACGACACTCTACCAAAGTGACGTAATTGAAATGTTCAAGGACTTTATAATGTGTCACGGCCGACTTGCCTTGCGAGCCGTCAGGATATACAGCCATCGCGACTCTGTCTTTAGTGCTGCGGCCGATATGACCTTCGATAGTACCTTCTTCTTCTGCGAAGTCACCCCAGACTAGAGCCTGATAACGGCGTGTGATGCTGTGTTCGAAGAATTGCTTTGCAAGAACAGTCTGCGCTGTCTCGTTCTTCGCAATAATCATCAGACCAGTTGTGTCTTTGTCGATACGATGCACGAGATAGCCGAAGCCGTTCTCAACCTTTTGGTTTGTATTTTTAAAATGATATGCGAGGGCGTTCAACAATGTTCCGTCGAAATTTCCATGACCTGGATGTACGACGAGACCAGCTTGTTTGTTGATTATGATGACGTCATCGTCTTCATAAACGATTTCCAAAGGAATATTTTCAGGAGTGATGACGATTTCACGAGGAGGAAATGAAAGAACTATAGTAACGACATCATTAGGTTTTATCTTATAGTTCTGCTTCACTGAGACTCCGTTCACGAGGATACTTCCTGCTTTAGCGGCATTCTGTATTCTGTTACGAGAAACATTTTCCATGCGGTTCTGCAAGAACTTATCGATTCTCACCAACGACTGTCCTGGATCGGCGACAATACGGAAATGCTCAAAAAGTTCGGTGCTTTCTTCAGCATCATCGTCTTGATATTTTCCCACGAAGTCTTGCTTCTTCTCTTCTTCTTTTATATCCTCAAATCTGTCTGTCATACTCATCTGGAAATCATAAATTTTTCTGTATAAACCTTACTGTCAGATACCACACGCATCATATAAAGACCTGTTGGCAAGTCGTTGACGTCTAAACTAAGTTCATGAGCAAAATGTTTCATCAAACGACCTGTCATATCGAATATCATTATCTCTCTACATGTTTCTGCATCTAAATCACCTATGTTTATCACATCTTTCGATGGATTAGGGAACAGTCTGAGTCGTGAATTCTGAGTTGTCTTTTCTGGGATGTCATAATCACCGCCAAATACAGGACGTATCATCAGAGAACCTTTCATGCCACTGTTTTCCCAGCCATAGCCTACGTCAAAGAAATTATACTGGCTATTATCGTTGGAAGCATCGAAACCTATATTTATGCTTTCCTTGTCGTGCTGCATTATTCCGACGTAGATAGTTCCATTTACTTTCAATATTTTATCAAAAGGATAGTAAGCGAATTTATAAATCTCTTCATCATCCCATTCAGGTCTTTGATTCTTAAGACGATATATCTCATTGCCAGGCTTGCCGTTATTGTTATTCCAGACAACGATATCGAAGAAGTCATAGTTAGCATCTTTATGTGTTCTGTTGAAAAGCATATAGACGCCACACAATGTATCTGGTGTTGAAATGCCGAACTGCGATGCGAAATAAGAATCGCCTGGCACTACGCCGTAGCCTCTTTCTGGTGTTCCATCATCGTATGCATAAAAATCTCTAAATATCTGCATTCCGTACAAAGTATCGCCTTTAGTCTTTGAGACAGAGTCATCAACACTGATGATATGAGTTATCTGATATAATGCTGAATCAACTTTATCATCCATATCGAAGAGGAAATTCTTAAGACTAGGGCAAGCCTGTGTTGAATTGTCGCCTTCACAATTCTGGAATCCATCTTTTGCGAAAGGAGAAAGATTACACCACTTGCTGTTGTAATTGAAAGTCCAGCCTGAGACTACATTCTCAACATAAAAAGAATATTGTGTCTTTGCTGCAACTGAATCCAAGTTGGTGATATACATCTCATAATCTGCAGTCATAGCCACTGTAGGGTTGCTGACGTACTGTCGGTAAGGCATAGACTGATAACGTTTCAAGAGAGAAGGCGCCTTTTCTGAGAATGTCACCAATGGGTATGGTGTATCTTCTAATGTACGATTCTTGTCAAGATAAACGAAATCTATATTCCAGTTATCAACGTTGCTTCTATCGTTAGGATACATTGTTGATGTAACACTTCCGTAGTTATAGAAAAGTATGACTATATCATTTCCAAAATATTTTTCATCAACGACTGGAATCATCACCTGTTTGAAATAATTGCCGTCGTTAGCAATCAAGAATGAATCCAATGTCATTCCTTCAGTGCTCCATATATGATCCCACATCAATGTTGTATCAGATTTATATCCGAACATAAGTACGAGTGAGTCTGTCTCTTCAGGAGCGTCGCCATTACCTTGTGGCTGATAATAGAAACTAAGATAAAGTGAATCTGCAGGTGTAAGATCTTTAAGACTTATAGGGTTAGATATCAATGAGTCTGCTGCAAAAGGAGAACTGACTGCATGAGAATAAACTTTTCCTGTTCTATCCAAGATATCCAATGTCGCTACATTGTAGTTTGTTGGGAACAAAGGAAAGCCTGAGTTTACAAGCACGTTGTTGTTTTGCCATTTGGCAGCATCTGTATAAACGTTGCTTTCTGTAAAATCATCGAAGAAAGGGAGAGCAACGGAACCGCTTCTGCCTCTGACATCATGTCTTTCCCTTGCGACATTTGATTCATGCGAGAAACCGCTAAGATATTCCTGCGCAGAACAATGCAATCCTACAAAGAGTAATATTATTAAGATTCTACTTTTCATACTATTTCTTATTCTTGTCTTTTTCACTTTCAATCAATTCTTTTCTGCTGATAGCCTCTCTGTAAACAGAGTCGATATCAATAGTATCTTCCAGATATACATATTTGAAGAAGTCTATTGTATAAGCGATATTCATGTCATATTCACGACTTATCGAGTCATACAGGAAACGACGATTCTTCAATATATAATCAAAACTATCTGTGACGTATTTAATTGTGTTCTCAGGAAGTTTTTTCTTCTTCATCTGAGCTATCATAGATTCTTTATTCTTCAATTCTCTTTCGAATGAGTCGAAATCGAAATTTGCTTCAGAGCGATACCAGACATCTACAGTTGAACCAAGTTTCACGAGAGTCTCAATATCATAGACTGGTTTCATCTTGTAAACTCTATATCTCTTATTCTCATCTTCATCCATGTGATATTCTCTTCCAATATTAAGAGAAGCCTCATGCAAAATATTTCTGACATCCGACTTATGAGTAGCCAATAAGTTTGGAAGATGTGTTCTCTCGTCATCTCTTCCATAACCGACCTTGAGTTTTATCGAGCTGCCTTTTACCAATTCTGTTCCTGGTTCTATCACTTCGCCTTTGAACTCCTGTTCAACAATAGCATTTCTTGCAAAGTGATCGACGAACTCAAGTTCGCTAACATTCAAGCCATTAGCTCTAAGCGCAACCATCGCCTGACGTAAAGACAAGTTCTTCAAATTAGGCATCACTACTTTTTCAGGAGCCTCAGACACCTTTACATAATACAAGTTACGTCCTTTTTTGACATTAGAATTAGGCAATGGATCCTGTTGATATATTGAACCTTCAGGCAAGTTTTTAGTATATACGCTATCTAACATAACGAAATTGAAGTCATCCTTGCATTGTTCCAAAATGGAATCGCAGTTAAGACCTACAAAATTTGGCACTACTATCTCTTCTCCATGACGAGTATATCCTTTCAATGATAGGAACGCCACTTCTATTATGATGACTACTAATGCAATAGCGATCAATAAATTTATATAAAATGCCCTTTTGGTTAAAAAATTGAAGGCCTTCATTTATTTTTATTTTTAATGTTTAACAATAACGACGTTTTTACTAATTTTGGTGCGACAAAGATAACGATTTTAATTTTTTTATCGAAATAATATTATGAGAAAGATTGCAATTATTTGT
>JAZKYG010000121.1:0-11834 GCA_045612025.1 Bacteroidales bacterium | reverse complement strand
TTAATTGTCAATTGTACATTGTTAATTGTCAATTGTACATTATTATATTCCTGCTCATCACCGAAGAATGAAGTCAGTTCTCCTGACGGAAGGATAAAAGTCGCTTTCAACACTAACATCGAAGGCGAAATGTTTTACAACGTAAAAGTCGACGACAACATCTTCATCGATGATTCTCAATTAGGTTTCGATGCAAAAGACGGACTTAATCTTAAAAATTCTTTTGAAATAATAAAGACAGAATTTTCTTCTAAAGACGAGACTTGGGAACAAATTTGGGGCGAGAATAAAGTCATTCGCAACCATTATAACGAGATGGAAATTCACCTCGCTAACATCGACAGCACCTATCTCACAATGCGTTTTCGACTCTTCAACGACGGACTTGGCTTCCGTTATGAATACAAAGTAAAAGACACAGACAAAATAATTCTAACCGACGAACTAACGACTTTCAACATAAAAGAAAACGGCGTTTCTTGGTCTATTCCAGCGAGTTTCGAGACTTACGAATTGCTATATCGCACGCTCCCTTTGAATGAAGTCGAAGACGCTAATACACCGTTTACTTTTAAGACCACAGACAACGGACAACAGACAACAGACTTTGTTCAAACCTCAGCAACTCAGCAACTCAGCAACTCAGCAACTATTTACGCCAGCATCCACGAGGCTGCGTTGACGGATTTTCCGGAAATGACGTTGGTACTTCGTCCGTCAACAGACAACAGACAACAGTCAACAGACTTCGGTCACAACGAAATGCTCTCAGCTCAAGGCTCACAGTTCAAAGTGCAATTAGCTCCATACCCTGACGGAAAGACAAAAGCCATCTTTGAAAAAGATAACTTCATAAGTCCTTGGCGTACAATACAGATTTCGGATAAGGCAGTAGGTCTGATTAATTCATCATTGATTTTAAACCTCAACGAGCCTTGTGTTTTGGAAGGCGACCTTTCGTGGATAAGACCGATGAAATATGTCGGCGTGTGGTGGGGAATGCATCTCGGCGTGGAGAGCTGGGTCATGGGCGACCGCCACGGCGCGACGACAGAAAACGCGAAACGTTATATCGACTTCGCCGCCGACAACAACATCGACGCTGTCCTGTTTGAAGGATGGAACGAAGGATGGGACAGCTGGGGCGGACGTCAGAACTTCGACTTCACCAAGGCTTACGCCGACTTCGACATAGACGAAATCATGCGTTACGCAAAAGAAAGAAATGTCGAAGTCATCGGACACCATGAGACTGGCGGTAACATCATCAACTATGAAAATCAATTAGAAGAAGCATATCGCTGGACAAAAGAGAAAGGCATCAACTGCGTGAAAACCGGTTATGCCGGGGGTCTCCCCGAAGGTCATAATCACCACGGACAATATAATGTACAACATTACAGGAAAGTCATCGAGACTGCAGCGAGACATCATATCACGCTCAACGTCCACGAGCCTATCAAGCCGACTGGAATACGCCGCACCTACCCTAACATGATGACACGCGAGGGCGCTCGTGGCATGGAGTGGAATGCCTGGAGCGAAGGCAACCCGCCAGAACATCACGTCATGCTTCCTTTCACACGACTGCTCGCAGGACCTATGGACTACACTCCCGGCACATTCGACATCTTGTTCGACAACACTCGTAACTCGCCACAACGCAAGAAGTGGAACGACAACGACAAGGGCAACAGCCGCGTCAACACCACACTGGCGAAACAGTTGGCGAATTGGGTGATATTATATTCGCCATTGCAGATGGCATCGGACATGATTGAGCATTATGAGGGACATCCTGCGTTTCAGTTTTTCCGCGACTTCAATCCCGACTGCGACTGGTCGGAGGCACTACAGGGCGAACCTGGAGAATATGTAGCCATTGTGCGCCGAGCCGGAGAGGATTTCTTCTTAGGAGCGGCTACTGACGGCTCGGCGCGTGAAATCGAAATTCCTCTTACGTTCCTAGAGAAAGGCAAATCATACGAAGCGACGATTTATTCCGATGGCGACGACGCTCACTGGGAGACGAATCCTACCTCATACAAAATAGAAAAAATGACAGTATCATCCAACGACACCTTATTTATTAAGATGGCAGCTGGCGGAGGATGTGCGGTTTATTTAATGCATAATTCATAATTCATAATGCATAATTGGTCTTTGTAGAGACGCGTCGACAACACCATAAAATATAAAAGAGAAGTTGTTGACACGTCTCATTTATTTTATCAAGGATATAAAAGACGTGTCAAACACATCTTGTTTATTTCTTTGGTATGTTCGACGCGTCTCTGCAAAAGAACCAAAAAGAACTTTTGATATGCAAAAAGAAACCTTGACTTTTGCAAAACATATTTCTTATAAACTAAAACTTAAAAATTATGGCAGATACAATTAAAATCAACGGTTGTGTATATAATGATTTCACCCATTGCAATATTGGCAGTGCTAATTCTATTGAAGAACTCAACAATGCAAACGGCACAGTTATTCCTGACAGATTCGTTTCTATCGGCATAATGTCAAACTGCATTGGAACAATAATTCCAGACACAGTTATTTCTATAGGAATTATAAAATATTGTTCTTTAACCATTCCTGCAAGCGTTGAATCCATATCAGAAATAACAAGTTATGGAAATGATCGTGGCAATGAGAGTAGAAAAATATCCATTGCATTGAAAAGCAAAATTCCTCCTTTGATTAGTGATATTGCTAATTTATCAGATTTTGATATTTTAATGGTTCCTCAAGGTGCTTTAAACACTTATAAAAATCATCCACAATGGGGAAAATTCAGGAACATATCTGAAAATCCAAGACTTAATTCAAGCTCTGAAAAATCTGAAGGCGCAGCAGGCTCCAACGACGAATTCTTGGAAATTAGAAACGAAATAGCAGATCTTAAGAACGAAATAACTAACCTTAAAAACGAAATAGCAGATCTTAAGAACGAAATTCTTAAGAACGAAATTCTTAAGAACGAAATAACTAACCTTAAAAACAAAATAGCAGATCTTAAATATAAAACCAACGATCAAAAATCGAATTCTGGTTTCTTTTCTAATCTTTTTAAAAATTAAAAGTGTTTGCACAACAATAATTCTATGAGAAGCCAAATAATCAAGTTCTATAACGACTCTGACTTTCAGAAGCTCAACTCATATTATAACAGGACAACCATCTTCAATATAATGAATATTGAACGAAGGGAGCTTTCTCATAGCGCTTTCCTCAAATGGCTACTCGACATAAACGGCAGTCATAACTTTGGCGAAGAGCCTTTGAAAAAGTTATTGCGTATGCTGGTAAATACAGATTACAATAACATTCTCAAGGAAGACATTCTAAATATCCTATTGATAGGAGATTACCAAATTCAAGACTTTCATATCGAGACAGAAAAAGCTGTCGAAAGTGACAAGAACAAAGGACGAATCGACATCTTCGCCAAGTTCAACATATTCAAAAAAGATTTCAAAAAGGATGTTATCGTCATCATAGAGAACAAGGTTGATTCAAAGCATCACGATAATCAGACCAAGACTTATAAAGATTGGGCTGAGAAGGAATACAAAGACAACATCATAATTCCTATTTATCTGACGCCTTATCCAGAAAATGAGAAGGACGAGATTGCCAATTATTTCATAATCACTTACCAAGATATTTTAGAACATGTCATCGAGCCATTGTTGAATATGGAAATGGACACTGACACTAAAATCGTATTGGAAGATTATATCATAAATCTCGGACAAGCAAAAAAACAGATTGACGACAATGGAAAAATAAGCAATCTGGAGACAATATTAGCGGTGTCAAACAAGAACAAGAAAACATTCTCCGAATTGCTGATAAGATACGAAGATTTGCTAAATTCTTCAATGGTAGCTTATTATAACAAAAAAGGTGAATTAAAAAACATCTTAGGAGACAAGCTTAATAATATCAGAAAAAACATTAAGGACAACAATTATGAATCCTTACTTTCTTCTTTTTGGGATACCAACAAAATGCTGCTTCGTATAATATATTTATATGGAAAAGAATTTGACAATGAAGACGAAAACGAAGATAGCCCAAACGACAGCCTTAAAAAACTGTTTGATATAAAAGCAAGTAACCGCGATAATGTAAAATATATCGTAATCAACAACAATGGCGTGGCTATCAACGAAACCGACAACAAAGGAAACATCAAGGCTGTTCCCAAAAGCATCGCTTCTTTCTACATTTTCAAAGCATGGGCTGAGCAAAATCCAAATGCCACTCTGTCCGACCTAAGAAACGCCTTTCCTGTCAACGAATGTGCGAGTCATTATGAAAAAGTATATCAATATCTATTTTATGAATATGACGCAGAAAACAGGATAAAATACACTGACGACACTGAAAAATTTCCAGAGAGAGCATATATAGAATGGGATTTCTACAAAGGAGATTTAGCCGAGAAATATCATCTTGTTTTAAATGGTGTCAAAGTCATGACACTGAAATTCTGGTCTAATCGTAAAGTCAGCAACGAAGTCATTGATGATTTCAAGACATTGTCTGACTATGCTGAGAAACATTACGGAATAAAAACAGAAAAAGCTTAAAAAATGATAAAGGATTTATTGACAGGACTTGATGCTAAAAACGAACTCATTGAATGGAGATGCCGCTCAACAGAGTCCTTGATAGATTCTTTTAAAGAGTCTGACTGGAAGAGAATCTTTTCAGACATATCAGACATTCATGGATTAGAAAAATTACTCAGCTATGATTGCGGCCAGTGTTATGTATCATATAATCTGAAAACAAACAAGCCATTCGGATTCATTTACGCATACATTGAAGATGAGAAAAACCTCAAGGTCTCTTTACATGGCGGAGGCTGGATTTCAGGCAACACACTTTTGAACTACAATGCCTATATATTGCTTATCGATGCAATACTTGAAAACGGAATCAAAGTAAGAACCGCTTGTGAATTAGACAATGATATAGCAATGCGCTTCAACCGCAGCATTGGGTTTATAAAATATTATTCTTCAAAGAATTACCATTACCTCTGGATTTCTAGAGAAAGATTACACAAATCTGAAATATATAAGAGAATTAACAAAAAATAAAAAAAGGAACAAGCCGAAAATCCTATAAAGAGTAGGCATAATTTTAAAACACATTAAATCATGGGAATGCCATCAACAAAAGCAGAATGCGACAGAGAAATTGCCAACAAAAAAGCTGAAATTGCAAGAATACAAGCTGGCATACACCTTGGGGACAAGGGGATGAAAAAAACTCAAATTGCAGGCCTCAAAGGTGATATCGCAAGACTACAAGCCCACAAGAAAACTCTAAAATAAATAAAAGTTTTCCATTAAAGGCGTGTCAACATTGTATTATGCATAGATTGACACGTCTTTGCTTATTATGAAACATAAAACACAAAAGACTATGGATAGAGAAAAAATGATTCAAGAGCTTATACAAAAGCGTATAAATTCAAATAATCAGATATACCGAGATATGGAATACATATCTCAATATAAGAAAAAGAAAGAACGTTTAGACACGTACAACAAACATCAGAATTCATTAATGGAAAAAGTTCAGACATTATCTGAGCAAATTGAAAAACAAAAGGAAGCAAAAAAAGAAGCAGAACTAAAAGCTTACGAAGAAGCTCTCGAAAAACTATCAATAGAAAAAGAGAGATATGAACGTATAAAAGCGGAACAAGAAAACAAGCTTAAGGCTTTTGAAGAAACCATGAATCAAAAGTACGAGATTTTGTATAATAAATGGCAGAATTATTATGGAGGGGATAAAAAAGTGGATAGGAAATTAAAAAAGGAATATGAGAAATTCTACCATCTTTCAGACAAGAAAATTGATGAATTAAGAGAAAAGACCGATGGTGTAATAAGCAAAGCAGAGGAACGCTATGAACAAGCAGAAGCCAAGGCTGAAGCAAAAAAACCAATGGTTGTTCTATATGAAGAGAAATTGCAGGAGCTTGAAAAAGTAAAGGCTGAAGCACTTAAACTAGAGCGGGAAATAGAAGAAGACAAGAATACCTATGACAAAAAATCAACTAATATTTCCAATATAAAAAGAGAGATTAAAGAACAGACATATAAAGAATTTGAGGTCTATAAGAACAACTTCGCTTTTTATTGTGTCTGCAAAAATAACTTCCTTGCTCCTATAATGAAGTTTATTTATAACAGAAAATAAAGGATTTTTTAGCTATTTTGTACAAATAAAGAGACTGTCTAAAAAAATAGACAGCCTCTAATCTTAATTCTCCAAATGCAGTCTTACAGTCTTTACAAACTCTCCCTCTCCGTCTTCTCCACCACTTTCAAGCCGCCGTTTTTTCCTGCGACAAACATGGCAAAAGTCTGTCCATCAACAGTCAGTTCATCGAGATATAAAGATTGTCCTTCTATAAAGAAAGAACACAAAAAGGTGCTGTTTTTCTGCAACTTGGTATTTTTGCAATCTAAAATTTTATATTTATTATCACCAAAATATTCTGCTATACATTCTCTATCCGGATTCCATGTGAAATAAACTTTCTCCCCTACTTTCAGATTCTTGCTATGTATACATTTCTGCAAAATCTCCTCCGACTGCTCGTTGATATCTCCTTTGTTACAATTCACAAAATCATCCCAATCATTGTAGCCAACAAATCTCGCTAAAATTGACAAAGTATGAAAGCGAACAGTATCGTAACCATCAATGTACCCCCAAATTCGTTTCAACGTACTTTCTGAAATAGTCTCTCTGCATCTTTCATATATAATTCCTGAAAGATATGTAAAATCAGTAGGAGTCTTTATCTTACGAGGAATAGAGTTCTCCACCAATTGCCTCAATCTGATAATATTATTATTGCTTTTCATACACCACCTTTCTTTTTTGCAAAAATAAGCAGTTTTTCATATAATATTTGGTTCTAATTGGTTCTATTCAATCCCAAATCAGAGGTTTTTCAACACCTTAAAATTTAATAATTTTCCTATCTTTGTCGAAAAATGTCATGAACAGCAACGATATTTCAAGTTCGGGTTTTGTGTTTCAAGAAAGTCATTCAGATGACAAGTCTTCTTTCTACGATATTAATGAAATTGACACTAAAGGATATAGCAGTCTCTACACTGCCACTTATCATGGAAAGAAAGTCATCTTGAAAGGTCTTAAACATGAATTCAAAAATGAGAGATTCTATCAAGACTTACTCAAAAAAGAATTTGAAATATCACGTTCATTAGACCATCCTAATATCGTTAAGACCATCGATTTCCAAAATATTCCTAATCTCGGAGACTGCATCGTGATGGAATATGTGGAAGGAACTACGTTGAAAGAATTCGCTGAAAGACACAAAGACGCAGAGTCTCAGAGTCGTAAAGCCAAAGATGTTTATGACAAGATTTTAAATGAATTGCTCGATGCGATGTCGTATTTTCATTCAAAACAAATCATTCATCGTGACTTAAAACCAAGCAATATTCTTATCACTAACAACGGTAACAACGTCAAGATTATCGACTTCGGTCTATCTGACACCGACGATTATGTCATCCTAAAACAAGCCGCAGGCACCAGAAGATACGCCGCTCCAGAACAGATGATTCCAAATCACACCATCGACTGCAGAGCCGACATTTATTCTTTGGGAATAATTTTAAAAAACAACTTCCCTAAATCATATAGAAAAATCGCAGACAGATGCGCTCAGCAAGATAGAGACATGCGCTATTCTTCTATCGATGAGATAAAGAAACATATCAAGAAAAAGAAAGTCAGCAATATCACAATCCTGATTTCAATAATTTTGATTCTTCTTTTTACAATATCTTTCTTTGTGACAAAACATTATGTCTCAAACAAAACTTACAACATCAACGAAAAACAAATCCTTACCGAATCCACATCATACATCGACGCTCAGCTTAAAGTCATTGAAGAAACGATAAGCAATGGCGCTACATCAAATATTGAAGAATACAACGAACTCGCCAAGATTTGGCATGACTTAACAACAAGCGACATCAACCAATGGATAAATCAAATTCCAAATGACACTCCTTTTCATAACGATTTCACCAACCACTGGAACACATATCTTGGAGACAACATCAATGATATCATCGCACCATACACCGATTGGACCAAAGAATCGTTTCAATTGATTTTCGACAATCTCAAACCCGATGAAGAAATCATTGCAGATCCGGAGATGCCATGGCTGTTTACTATTAGAGCATTATAAGACACAAAAAACTCTGAGATTTTGCGACTTTATCACTTTACAAAACGAGTTCCATACAAACCTTCTGGACCTTCATTCCCATGCCCTCATAAAATGCTTTCGCATCAGGATTCCTATCCCACACATTCAATGTGACATTAAAACACTCTTCCTTTTTAGCATATTGAACAACGAAGTCATATAGCTTTCGCCCAACTCCCTGACGTCTATATTTCTCATCGACACAAATGTCATCTACATACAGACTTTTATCTGGATGAAGATTATTACATTTACTTAAGTCCTGAAGAACACAGAACGCATAACCTTTGATGTCATCATCCTCTTCACACACAAACACCGGAGTGACCTCATCGTTGACAATCACAATCAGTTCTGCTTCCGTATATTTCCTTTTACCTTTTATGAAAAAATCCGGACGACCCTCTGCATGAACATCATTCACCTGAGACAATAAGTCTAAGATTCTAGGAATATCGTTTTCTTTTGCTTTACGTATCATAAGAATAATTTTACTTACAAATTCCAGAGACTATTTACACAATCAGACGTGTCAATCACGATTTTGTTTATCCCTTCGGTGTAATTGACGCGTCTACACATGGAATACTACTGGTGTCCGTTGACTGGTGTCTATTGACTCACAACAAGGTGCCACATCTTATGTCCCAAGAAATCCTTGACATTCACTCTTTCAAATCCCACAGATTTATAGAGACGCTCAGCATCAGGGTTTTCAAAATCGACTAAAAGACCTAGTGGCTTTCCATATTCCTTGGAAGCAGTTTCTTTCAAGGCGAGTAGCAGTCGCTTTCCTATTCCAAGTCCTCTATATTCTGGCAACACTGCGATGCTATCCAAGTAAACTTCTGTTGCATCCGTCTCGTCTTCAATATTATGTGTCTTTCCTGTACTATTGAAAATATGCTTCAGGGTAATGTCACGCAGTCTGTACAATTCAGCACCATCGTAGGCAACAGCAGCGCCGGCAGGAGTTCCATCCACTTCAGCGATGAGCGCATTACGATAACTATATTGAGAATCTTCAAGAAGAGCTATTTCCTCAAGCACAGACTGATAATCATCGCCGCAGTAGTGTTTGCTTCCCTCCTCACCTATCGCCATCGCTACAACTTTTGCGATAAGAGGCGCATCGTCTTTAGTAGCTTTCCTAATGTTCAATTCATAATTCATAATGCACAATTCATAATTGAGTGTCAATCTATCACTTCGACATAAAAGCTCACAGGACGAAATCCATCGTTACAAGAAAGCATTGCCGAATGAGGATTTTTCATCCAGCCATCAAAGAAGTTACCACCACCTTCTGACAGTTCTTTAACGAAAGGAAAAAGCGTTTCCCAAGCACTATCACACAAGCCTTCAGGTTTTTGGAGTTCTTCAACATAAAACACCTGACCGAGATACAAGTCGCAAGCATGTTCGATAGGGTTTTCATACTGCGCCATGAGGTCGTCATAACGAGCCATCCGCATCACCGTGATTTTTATTTTTTTCATGATAATTTATGAAATTTAGTTTTTTTGAGTAAAATTACATTTAGGATAATTACTACATCCTAAGAATCCTCCATAAGGCCCACGACGTTCTATCAAAACACCATTACATTTTGGACAAATTCCAGAATCAATTTTTTTCTTCTTTATCCCAACATCCCTTTTAATATCCGAGACATGTTTCTTCCTCATTTTATAATCTATATGAGGTAAATTTGACAACTCAATTACAATACCATTGACATCATTATCTGTCAATACCACATCTTTGTAACGCTTAATTGTCTTCAATAATTTATTCGAAGTTATCACTACATCATTAGTCGTACATTTTAGTGTAGCTTGAGGCAAAAAAGTAACTATTGGTATAAATTTATCACGAGATAATTTTAGCAAAATTTGCAAAGCCTTTACATGAGAGTAATTTTGTTTAATAGGGTTATAAAACTTATACTTATTTCCATACATGTTTTTCGTCCAATACTCTGACGAATCTGTTCCAAAGATCCATCCCTTAATATTTTTAGTTTCAATCACGAAAACACCATATTTTGAAACAATAATATGATCAATTTGAATCGATTTGTCATTAATGTAAACATAAACATCATTAAACAAATGATATTCATTAGGCAAGAAATGCAAATTAAAATTTACATTTCTTTCTCCTCTTTTACCAAGTCGCTTGGCGTGATTCAAACGAAATAACGCCCCGATTGTCAAGATTATGATTAACAATCCAAATATGCAAATTTCACTCATTAAGATAAGAAGTTAAACTCCTTACAAAACTACAAAAAACGAAATATAAAATTTAGATTTATTTCTCTAAAATTTTACAAACAACCTTAAAAACTATTCCTACCTTTGCATATTCAAAGACCATTGGCTGTTGACCATTGGCTATTAACCTAAAATTATGATAAAAAACATGTTACTAGTCGGGACAGGAGGTGCATTAGGCAGCATCGCCCGTTACTTAATTACCTGTATTTTCATGCACTTATCCATTTGCAGCGAATTAGCGACACTCGTAGTCAACGTCATCGGCTCTTTCATCATCGGTTTACTCATTCCAGCATCTCAAAACACATTGTATCTCCTTTTAGCTGTCGGCTTCTGCGGAGGCTTCACTACATTCTCCACATTCTCTGCACAAGCTTTTCAAATGTTACAAAACGGACAACGATTATCTTCAATCATTTATATACTGGCATCGGTACTTATCTCAATAGCATTTGTTTTCCTAGGAATGTATTTATCTGAAAAGTATATTAAATAAGCTATCCTATTTAATAACATTTTTATTGATGAATATTCTTATTTTTGTTAACAAATAATTAGATATGAAAAGATTTTTTCTATTATCACTAATATTATTACTTTCAATATCAATCTCATATGCTCAAGACAAGATAAAAGTAGCTTGTATTGGCAACAGCGTGACTTACGGTTATGGTCATGAAAATCCAGAACTTACTTCATATCCTTCTCAACTTGCCATTATGTTAGGCGATGATTATGAAGTAGGTAACTTCGGAAAATCAGGAGCTACATTATTACGTAAAGGTCATCGTCCATATAACGAACAAGAGGAATTTCAAAAAGCTCTCGACTTTGCACCCGACATCGCAATAATACATTTAGGTCTCAACGACACAGACCCTCGCAACTGGAAATATTACAAAAAGGAATTCATTTCAGACTATGTCGCTCTCATTGAAGCCATTGAGAATGTCAATCCTAATGTCGACATTTTCATCTGCCGAATGACTCCTATATTCCATTGGCATCATCGTTTCCAAAAAGGCACTCGCGACTGGTATTGGGAGATACAAGCAACCATCGAAAATATCGCAGAAAACATCGCCGAAGTGAAACTCATCGACTTACAAGAATTGTTATATCATCGTCCCGACCTTATGCCAGACGCCCTTCACCCAAATCCTGAAGGAGCAAAACTCATCGCTCAACGCGTATATTCTGCAATCACCGGCGACTTTGGAGGTTTATCTGTATCCAAATTATACAGCGACAAT
>JAZKYG010000120.1:0-2251 GCA_045612025.1 Bacteroidales bacterium | reverse complement strand
AGTGAAACTTGAAAAGTGAAGCTTAATTCAACTAATCATATCTAAAAAGTTAAACATTATGGCAGAAAAAAAATTTATGACATGTGATGGTAACTGCGCTGCAGCTCACGTCTCTTATATGTTCAGTGAGGTCGCTGCGATCTATCCTATTACACCATCATCACCAATGGCAGAATATGTTGACGAATGGAGTGCCGCAGGCAGAAAAAATATCTTCGGAGAAAATGTTAAAGTCGTTGAAATGCAATCAGAAGCTGGTGCTGCTGGTGCTGTTCACGGCTCATTACAAGCTGGTGCTTTAACCACCACATATACAGCATCACAAGGTCTCTTGTTGATGATTCCTAACATGTATAAGATCGCCGGTGAGTTGTTGCCAGGCGTATTCCACGTTTCAGCACGTGCTTTGGCAGCTCAGGCATTGTCAATCTTCGGCGACCACGCCGACGTTATGAGCGCTCGTCAAACAGGTTTCGCTCTTTTGGCAACAGGTTCAGTACAAGAAATCATGGACCTCGCACCAGTAGCTCACCTCGCAGCTATCGAAGGCCGCGTTCCTTTCATGCACTTCTTCGATGGTTTCCGTACATCACACGAAATCCAAAAAGTTGAAGCAGCTGACCAAGACGAAATCGCTAAGCTTGTCAACTGGGACGCTCTTAAAGCATACCGCGAACGCGCTTTGAATCCAGAACATCCTGTAACACGCGGTACAGCTCAAAACCCAGACATCTATTTCCAAACACGCGAATTGCAAAACAAATACTACTATGCTCTTCCTGACATAGTAGCAAAATATATGAAAGAAATGAGCAAGATTACAGGCCGTAAATATGCTCCTTTCACATACTATGGCGCAGAAGATGCAACTAACATCATCATCGCTATGGGTTCTATCACCGACGTCATCAAGACTGTCGTTGACAAACTTAACGCAGAAGGAAAGAAAGTAGGTTTGGTAAGCGTACACCTATATCGTCCTTTCAGCGTAAAATATCTCTTGGATGTAGTTCCTGATACAGTAAAACGTATCTGTGTCTTAGACAGAACAAAAGACACTGGCGCTAACGGTGAACCTCTCTACTTAGACGTTGTTGAAGCTTACAACGACTTGTTCAACCACCACAGCACACACTTGCCACATATCATCGGCGGTCGTTATGGTTTGTCATCAAAAGACACCACACCAGCTCACATCTTGTCAGTATTCAAAAACTTAGAACGTCCAGAACCTCGTAACAGATTCACCATCGGTATCAACGATGACGTCACATTCGGTTCTCTCCCAATGCTTCCTGAATTCTCAATCCTTCCAGAAGGAACATTCGAAGCTAAGTTCTACGGTCTCGGCGCTGACGGCACTGTAGGCGCTAACAAGAACTCCATCAAGATTATCGGTGACAACACAAACAAATATAGCCAGGCTTACTTCGACTACGACTCAAAGAAATCAGGCGGTTACACTTGTTCACACCTCCGTTTCGGCGACAAGCCAATCTTGGCTCCTTATCTCGTAGGTACTCCTGACTTTGTTGCTGTTCACGTTCCTTCATACTTAAGCAAATATGACTGCTTACGCGGTTTGAAAGACAATGGCACATTCCTCTACAACTCACCATGGGATGTTGAAGAAACAAAGAATCACCTTCCAAACTTCGTCAAGAAATATTTGGCAGTACATAATATTAATATGTACATCATCGATGCTACTAAGATCGCTGACGAAATCGGCTTAGGCAATCGTACAAATACAATTCTCCAATCAGCATTCTTCAAGATTTCAGGCGTTATCCCTTACGACCTCGCTGTAGAACAAATGAAGAAATTCATCGTGAAGTCATACGGCAAGAAAGGGGAAGACATCGTTAAGATGAACTTCGCAGCTGTTGACCGCGGCGGTGAAATAACAAAATTGGAAATCCCAGCAGAATGGGCAAAATTAAGCTGCAAGCCAGACTTCGTATTAGAACCATTGAAAGGCGCACCTGAATTCATCAACAAGATTATGCGTCCAATGACAGCTCAGTTAGGCAACGACCTTCCTGTAAGCACATTCGAAGAAATCATCGACGGCACATTCCCAGCAGGTACAACAGCATACGAAAAACGCGGCGTTGCAACAGTAGTTCCAGAATGGAAATCAGAAAACTGTATCCAATGTAACCAATGTTCTTTAGTATGTCCTCACGCAGCTATCCGTCCAGTCGTCATGACAGACGAAGAATTGGCCAACGCTCCTGAGTCAATGAAA
>JAZKYG010000119.1:0-6837 GCA_045612025.1 Bacteroidales bacterium | reverse complement strand
ACGTAAGGATCGCCGTCAACGTTCATCAAACCGATGAAGATGAATCCTTTATAGTCGATGTTTTCTTCTTTAAGAGCTTGGATTGTTGGTTTTATGATTCTGTTTTCTACTTTCCCAATGAATTCTGGTGTCACGAAAGGAACTGGTGAAACTGCGCCCATACCGCCAGTGTTCAAACCTGTGTCACCGTCGCCGATACGTTTGTAGTCTTTTGCTTCTGGAAGAACTACATAATGCTCGCCGTCTGTCAATACGAACATTGATACTTCAATACCTTTCAAGAATGTCTCGATAACGACTTTTGCAGAAGCTGAACCAAACTTGCCAGAGAGCATGTCTTTCAATTCGTTTTGTGCTTCTTCTAATGAGTCGATGATGAGCACGCCCTTACCTGCTGCGAGACCGTCTGCCTTGAGTACGTAAGGTGCTTTTTGTGTTGTGAGATATTGCAATCCTTCTTCAAGATTTGCTGCAGTCACTGTGAAGCATGATGCTGTTGGAACGTTATATTTTTCCATGAAAGCCTTTGCAAATGCCTTGCTGCCTTCTAGTTGTGCGCCTTTTTGATCAGGACCGATGATCTTGATGTTTTTTAACTCTGCATCATTCTTGAAGAAATCAACGATACCATCAACGAGAGGCTGCTCAGGACCAACGACTACCATTTCAACACCGAGTTTCAATACTGTTTCCTTAACAACGTTGAAATCAGCGATATTGATAGCGAGATTCTCGCCTATCGAATCTGTCCCAGCATTACCTGGAGCGATATAAAGTTTTTCAACTAATTCACTTTGAGCGAGTTTCCAAGCAAAAGCATACTCGCGACCACCTGAACCTAATACTAAGATATTCATATTTTATTATTTAGTTTTTTTTATTATCTTTTTTTTGTAATGAAGTTTTGAAGTAATGAAGTAATGAAGTTTACAAACAATCACCACATCACCACATCACCACATCACTACATTACTACATTACTACATCACTGCAAACCTTCCACCATATCTCCGCCGCCTTATCCCAAGAAAAATCTTGTCGTCTGATTCTTCCTTTTTCTATTAATTCATTACGGACTTCTTCGTCTAAAATCTTCTCCATCGCATCGACTATCGACTCTTCTTTAAATGGGTCGACGAGCAATGCCGCATCGTTTGCTACTTCAGGCATTGATGTCACATTGGAAGTGATGACCGGAGTATCGCATTTGAAAGCCTCGACGATTGGAATTCCAAAGCCTTCAAAATAAGAGACATATACCGACGCTAAAGCAGAAGCCGTAACGAGATGTAAATCTTCTGCCGATAATCTTCCTGCGAAGATGACATCGTCTTTATGTGTCATCGCTTCGTAAGCGTTCTTAATCGGCTCGGTCCACCAGCGTTTGCTGCCGACGATGAGAAGTTTTATGTCGTTGTTATTTCTTTTCTTAAATATATCAAATGAAGTGAAAAGACGTGCGAGATTCTTACGAGGATGCAAGGAACCGACGAACATAAAATACGGATTTCCTTCTGTGTATTTGTCTCTTATTTCTTTCTTAAGTTCTTCATTCATAGGAGAAAATATTTCATTCGCTCCATTATATGCGACTTCAATCTTATCAGGATTTATGCCGTAACATTCGCAGATGTCTTTCTTTGAAAAGCCAGAAACAGTGATGATTTTATCGGCTTTTCTTGCATATTTAGGGAAGAACTTCTTATAATGCCAGAGATGAATCTTTGGAAAGTCTTGAGGGAAATGCTCAAAGTTTAAGTCGTGAAACACAGCAATTTGCTTGACTTTACTTCTCAGACTTAGATATCCATCAGGCGATAGATACAAATCAGCTTTTATCTTACGAAGGTATCTCGCGACGGCGAATTCAAAGAATGCTATATATAAAAACGGATGACGCGCTGGCGGGAAAAGCACTACTGGCTTGACATTGTCGGCGAAGATAAACTTAGGGTCTGGCTCTCTGTCGAAGATGAAATGAAACTCGACCTCTGGATGCGAAATCACCATACGACGCAGACATTCGTATGCCACCCAGCCAATGCCTTCCAGCTTATCCTTCAGCAACAATCGTGTATTTACAGCAATCTTCAAAATTCAAAATTTATTTTCACAAAAATAACAATTTATTTAAATCTCAGAAATTCAAAATCTCAAAAACTCAGAATTTTTAGAGTTCTGAATTTCTGAGATTCTTAGTTTTTATAAATTACCTATCAGCATTCCAGATACCATCCAGTGATTGAAGCTGTTACCTTCGTCGTCTCCTTGTGGTATCGCTATTGTGATAGTATGTTTTCCTGGCTTTAAGAATCCTAAGTCGAAATAGACAGGTTGTGTCGCTGTTCCTGGGCACCATCCTGAACGTGACAAGTCTGATGATGACTGTCCGTTCCAGAAGTTACCTGACACAGGGTTCATCTCTCTGTAAGTAGCGCAGTCGCAACGCCATGGAGTGTGAACAAACACTTTTTCGCCGTCGATGATGATAGCGTTTTCCTTAGGGTTGAACTCATCGCCACCGCCCCAGCCGCCGTGGCCAGTACTGATATATCTCAAACGAAGATTGCTTATGTTTTCTGGAAGTTCAAACTCTACTGTGAGACTGTCGGTCTTGAACATACGGCAGTAATGCTGACCGCTCATTTCCATCACGTTACATGTATTAAACAAAGGTAATGTCCAGTCGTCGTTGTAACTTAAATCCCAGGAATAAGAACTTGGATAAGCGAGAATGTCCATGCTTAACTTATGACCGCCGCCATCGTAATTACTGATGAAAGCGCCTATCAAGACATCGCCGCGAAGATGTCTTGCGACATCGGTGATTTCTTGTTTGTAATATGCTTCATCTTCCCATTCCAATCCGTCAAATTTCACTCTGTCGTTGAAATGCTTTACTCCGAACGGTGTGAAGAAACGCATCAGTTCTACAACTGGTGTGAAATCCTCTTCAAGTTTGATTGCTCTGTATGTGATGTCTCTTTTATCTGTGTAAGAATGAAGCATTTGAATGCTGTCAATTAAAGCATCTTTAAGACTTAATGCTCTGTCAGTAGGAATCACGAAGATAGAAGCAGGTCTGTCATAAGCATCGCCGTTAGACTGTTGTCTGACGTCAAGGAAATAAGAATAATGCTCAGGCAATGTTTCAAGATTCATTCTCTTCAAAATCAATGTTCCATAAGAGAAATGAATGACAGAATCGTAAGGAATCTCACCTTTAAACTTTTCTATTTCAGCGAAATGAATCTGCTCTTCGTTAAATACAGGAATCTTGATGATGAGTTTGTCTTTTGCTATTTTGTTGATGTCTTTTGTAGAGACGCGTTTCCCCAAGTCAGAAGGAATGCTTTCATTTTTCAGTTTCTTGTCTTTCTTGATATTTTTAAGTTCAAAGACGCTGCTGCCATTGACGAGCTGACGAATCATAACGCCTTTTTGCACGCCACGGCTTAATGTAGGAGTCGCGTCATAACCGAGAGATTCTGTCATCCAGAATTCTATTGTGTTGGAATTGATGCTTGTACGATACTTCTTGCAGTCGTAGCCGTTCATTATTTCGTCACCTTCTTCAGTGAATTCGATGTTAGATTTTAAAGAAAAAGAAGCGAAGTAAGAATCACCGTCAGCGTATTTCATCTGGAAGTATGCGCTGTCGGCTTCATAATCAACATAAGTGATGTCTTCTGAAATTCCAGGAATCATTTCACCATCGAAGGTGTTGATGTCTTGAATTTTGAGCTGTTTGCCGAAACGACTTACTTCTACGAATGTAGTGTCGCCATTATGACCTAATGAATAAGATTGATAAATAAGACGCTGCTGTGCGCTAGCTGATAATAAGATAAATGTAAAGATAAATGATAAAAATAATTTTCTGCTCATAATATGTTGTTATTTTAATATCAATTGTTTATTATTTCCCAATGACCACCTTTTGCTCCACCTACTCTAACTAACACGCCTGCTTCTCTTTGTTGACGTATAATTTTCTTCACTCCGCTTTCAGACATATCAAGTAAATCCTGTAACTCTCGTATTGTTATGTTGGGATTATTTGATATTGCGTCAAGAAGTTTCAGGTTACTTTTTCGTTTACTTTTCAGGTTACTTTCTTCAATTTCTTGAAGAGAATCCAAAATACATCTCAGCATAAAAGTAATAAATGTCGTACTGTTTCCAGATTTATCACTTTGGGCAATAGATGAATAATATTCCTGTTGATTTTTTTTAACAATAGTTTCTACTGGAATCCAAGCAAAAATAGGTTTCCATTGCATCAATAATAATGTTTGCCACATACGACCCATTCTACCATTACCATCAGCAAAAGGATGAATGAATTCAAATTCATAATGGAAGGCGCAACTACTAATTAGCGGATGTACTTTTGTTTCTTTTACCCACGACAACAATTCTCTAATCAAGGAAGGAACACGTATAGCTGGTGGTGCCATATGAATACATTTTTGTCCATCAAATACACCTACCCCTTCACTCCTATATTGTCCATTTTCCCTTACCAAATCCGTCATCATCAAACGATGTGCTTTAAGAAGATCTGATTCTTTATATGGGTTTAATTCAAAAAGCATATTGTATGCATCAATAGCATTTCTTACTTCTTGTATTTCGTTTGGTGCACCTAAAATACGTTTGCCTTCTAAAATTGCAGTTATCTGTTCAACAGAAAGAGAATTATTTTCTATTGCAAGAGATGACTGAATCGTTTTAATACGATTTTCTTTTCGCAATTTTGGTGCAGGCACATCGTTATCTTTCACTGACATACGACCTAGTATTTCAGCTATTTCTATAACTAAAGAGGTTATTTCATCTGTCACCGTAAATGGCGGAATATAAGAAGTCTCTATTGATTTGCTCATTGTTTTTCTTACCAGAATTTTAGCTTACAAATATAAGAAAAAAGTCTATAGACTTCTGAGTGGAAAGTACAGATTTTTTTGAGTGTTTAAGGAGTTTAGGGCTGTCTTTTAGAATAAATCACTATTTTTGTAAACATTATCCGTATAAACGAATTTTAATATAAATAACTATGAGAAAAAACATTATTATCATGGCATTAACTGCTTTAACATTGGCTTCATGCAGTGAGAAACCTGTGAAGCAATCGGAGTCTTACACTCCTCCTCAAGACATCGTCATCGAGTCCGACATCATGACTCCGGAAGTTATGTGGTCGATGAATCGTCTCGGTGAATACGCTGTATCTCCTGACGGTAAACAAGTCGTTTACAGCAACACTTATTTTATTATAGAAGAAAACAAAAGCAAAACCGACATCTATGTTATTGACATCGACGGCAATAACAACAGATGTATCACCAAATCAGCAGCAAGCGAATATAGTCCTGTCTGGAACAAAGACGGTTCTAAGATTCTCTTCATGAGCGCAGCAAGCGGCGACATGCAGGTCTGGGAAATGAATCCTGACGGCAGCGAGAGAAAACAAGTCTCTTTCGTTGAAGGCGGAATCTCTGGCTTTAAATACTCTCCAGATGAGTCACAGCTCTTATTCACAGCAGAAGTGAAACTTAAAGACAACGTCGCTGACGTCTACCCTGACCTTCCTCTTTCTTCAGGAAGAATCAACAACGACTTGATGTATCGTCACTGGGATCAATGGGTTGACACTTACGCTCATATCTTTGTGACTGCAGACAACGGTAAAAATACAATGGATATCATGGAAGGTGAAATGTGGGAAGCTCCTGTCAGACCTTGGGGCGGCATGGAACAAATCGCATGGACTAAAGACGGACAGAATATCCTTTATTCAAGCAGAAAGAAAGTCGGAAAAGAATATGCAACTTCAACAAATACCGACATTTACAAATATAACATCCCAACAGGCGAATGCATCAACCTCACAGAAGGCATGATGGGTTATGACATGAACGTCGTCGTTTCTCCACAAGGCGACAAAATCGCTTGGGAAAGCATGGAACGCGATGGTTATGAAGCCGACAAACAACGTCTCTTCGTCATGGATTTGAATACAGGCGAAAAGAAAGACTATTCAATAGGTTTCGACCAAAACGCCACTCACCTACTCTGGGCTCCTGATGGACAATCAATTTACTTCATCAGCAACCTTCACGCTACAGAACAGATTTACGCTTTAAGCCTCGCAACAGGTTCTATCAAAAAAATAACAAATGGCAAACATAATTACGTCGGCATCGCTTGGGCAGGCGATAAATTAGTCGCTGCTCGTCAGTCAATGTCACGTCCAACAGAGTTATATATCGTTGATCCACAAAGCGGTGAAGCTACACAACTCACAAAAGTAAACGACAACATTTTCAATCAACTCACAATGGGTAATGTTGAAGAACGCTGGATTGAGACAACAGACGGCAAGAGAATGTTGACATGGGTCATCTACCCTCCTCATTTCGACAAGAATAAAGAATATCCAGCAGTGCTCTTCTGCCAAGGCGGACCACAAAGTGCAGTAAGTCAGTTCTGGTCATATCGCTGGAACTTCCAGATGATGGCAGCTAACGATTATATCGTCGTTGCTCCAAACAGAAGAGGCCTCCCAGGTTTCGGTCAGGAATGGTGTGAAGCCATCAGCGGCGACTACGGCGGACAATGTATGAAAGATTATCTCTCAGCTATGGACGCTGTCGCAAAAGAACCATTCGTTGATGAAGGACGCCTCGGTGGTGTAGGCGCAAGCTTCGGCGGCTACTCAGTATTTTGGCTCGCAGGACATCACGAAGGACGTTTCAAAGCATTGATCGCTCACGACGGCATGTTCAACTTTGAATCACAATATCTTGAAACAGAAGAGATGTGGTTTGTCAA
>JAZKYG010000118.1:0-2296 GCA_045612025.1 Bacteroidales bacterium | reverse complement strand
AGGCAACGATTCCAACAACGCTTTGACATCAGTCTGCTTCACAACTTCAAGGAATTTATCAGAAGCATTGTCTTTCAGACGAATGACTTCCGAAGCCGTGTCATATAAAGCGAAGCCTTTTTCCTTACAGAAATCAACTATCTTATCCTTATCAAAACGCTTCTCGCCTTTTATTTCAAAATAATGTTTGTCATTATAGAATATAAGTCCCCAAATCCTCCACATATCGTTTATCCAGTTAGGATAAAAGAACTCCATCGACCATTTCTCTTTCTTCGGAGGGAAACTGCCCAGCATAAGAATCTTGGCGTTCTCCGGAAGAAACGGCTGCAAAGGATGAGATTCTATTTTTTCTTTTTGCATTAAAATCAACCTATTAATTGTTAACTCCGACCTTTGACACTGACTGCTGATAGCTGACCGCTGATAGCTTACTTCACATTCAAAAACTCCTGCCCTATTTTATGCAGACCGTTAATAATAAGCTCTCTTTTATCTTTACGAGGATTTCTATAACCATTTAGATAATGCCCTAACTGACGTTGGTTAATACCGGTAATCCTACTTAATGCCGCTCTTGTCAATATCTTATCATAATAATGAAGCAAAGCTGATACCGCCAACTCATATTCCAACTCATATTCTTCTTTAAGACACTCCGGAAGATCCTCATCATCAGAACCTTCAATATGAAATTCCAATGCCGACTTATACGCTTCTTTCACGCCATCAATTGTCGCATGCGTCGCCACACATCCCGGAATCAAATCTGAATACGCTCCATAATTATCATTCCATACGATATTAACCAAAATCTTTTTCATATTATCTCAATCCAGCCTGTTTAAAAATACTTATCAATAACTCCTGATCCTGAGTCTCATTCATTTTACCATTTATAGTAACAGTTCCTTTTTTCGTAGGATGCTTGTATTGTCTATGACTACCTTTTTGCCTCACAAAATACCAACCATCTTCTTCCAATATTTTAATCACTGTCTTGGTTTTCAGTTTCTCCACATCTCCTCCCTTCGAACCTTTGCAAAGATAGTATTTTTACTAACAAATCAAAAGTGTTTTTTCTTCAAAATTAAGAATTTTAACATGCTTTTGTCAAGTGTTTAAAGGTAGTATTTTCTGTTTTTAACACTTTTTAACACAAACGTTAATGAAATTAAGAATTTTATGTTAATGTTTGTTAAGACTACAAGTTTTTTAGTTAGGAGTTGTAGAGACGTCACTCCTGTGGCGTCTCTACGGAATCCTGGAATTGACGAGTTTCTGGATTTCTGGGATTTTTCTGGTTTTAATCGCCGCCAATGCGTTAGGGATTGGAGCGGCATCCTTTTGGAGCGCAGCGGAAAAAGATATAGCGGAAAGCCCGACGGCTTTGCCGGAACGCCCAAAACAATAAACTTTATACATAAATAAAAATTCACATTAATTCATAGACAATCTACCATCCACGAATCTTCATGAATTTCCACTAATATTTTTTCGTGATTATTTAGTGTTTTTTCGTGAATATAAAAAAAACGACGTCACTAGTTAGTGACGTCGTTTATATCGTGGACAAAGACCGTTATCTGTTGTCCGTAGTCTGTTGACCAATCAATCAATTCTGCAGCAGAGGTTTCTGTCGCCGAATGCATCGTCGATTCTTGTTACGTGTGGGAAGTATTTATCTTGAACATCGCTCTTGTTAGGGAAACCTGCTTCTGAACGTGTGAATGGGAATTCCCAATTGTCAGCCATCAACATTTCTGCTGTGTAAGGAGCATGTGAGATAACGTTGTTGCCTCTTTCTGCCTTACCGCTTTCAATGTCAGCGATTTCTTGACGAATCTTGATCATTGCGTCAACGAAACGATCTAATTCTGCTAATGGTTCACTTTCTGTTGGTTCAACCATCAATGTTTCGTGAACTGGGAACGCTACTGTTGGAGCGTGGAAACCGTAGTCCATCAAACGTTTAGCGATGTCGATAGCAGCAACGCCAGTAGCTTTGTTGATACCGTTGATATCGAGAATCATTTCGTGAGCAACGTGACCGTTGTTACCGGTATAAAGGATTGGATAATAATCTTTTAATCTGTCTTTTAAGTAGTTAGCATTCAAGATAGCCATCTTTGTTGCTTCTCTTAAACCATCACCACCTAACATCTTGATATAAGCGTAAGAGATGGTGAGGATTTGTGCGCTACCATAAGGAGCTGCTGATACAGCACCGAGTTTTTCGTTATATGTAGCGAGATTGAGGTGAGTTGGCAAGAATGGTACCAAATGAGCTGCTACG
>JAZKYG010000117.1:0-15182 GCA_045612025.1 Bacteroidales bacterium | reverse complement strand
GCGAAGCGGAGAAAGATACAGCGCAAAGCCCGACGGCGACAGCCGGAACGCACAAACAAAAAAATCAGAAACCGTGAAACTCAGAAAATCAGGAACCCTGAAATGCAAAGACACCATTATTAATTAATAGAGGGAAAAGATGGGGTGATTTTGTCAGCAGTTTTCTTCAAAAAGGGCAAAGAACAGTTCCTTCTCTGTGATTTCGTACTTAATCATATTGATTAAAGTGAAGTTTACGAGGATTCTTTCGGCCTCTCTCCTATTTATTTCAGCCTTTTGAACAAACTCGTTTATCGTTATCTTTTCATTTTCGTTCAAATATTTCAAAAGAAACATTTCCGCATCGCTGAATGTCACTCTGATATTTTGTTTGTTGTTCTGGTATTTCCAAATTTTCAACAAAATACTATGCGCTAAAATATTCTGGTCTTTAACCCTAGTGTATACTTTATATGAGTTATTATGATCTGGAGCTCTATGCTTATGATAATTGCTTTTAGGAACAATTACCTCCAACACGGTTTTTCCATTTACATTCCACTCTTTTGCTTCAAATTTCACCACCGGTTGGCAAAACGACTCAGCGGCAGTCTGAATCATATATTTTTCTTCCTCGGAACGAATGCCAGAAATATTACCGTTATCTTTTACACCTATTAATAAACGACCACCATCGGTGTTGGCGAATGCCACCAATGTTCTTGCGATTTTCTTACTGTCTGAAATTTCAAACTTAAAATCCAGCATCTGGTGTTCACCCTCTTTTATCAATTTTTGGATGTAATTAGACATTGTTATGTGTTATGTAAATTGAATTATGCAAAAATACAATAAAAGACAATGTTTATTAAAATAAATAAATTATTATTCTTAATTTTGTAGGTTATATTTAAGTCACATATTTAAACTATAAATATCAATATATTATGAACGAAACACCAATTTTACTCCTTACCGGTTATCTCGGAAGCGGAAAAACAACACTCGTAAACAACATTCTTACAAATAAAAAAGGCATCAGATTCGCTGTTATAGTCAATGACATAGGCGAAATCAACATAGATGCATCTCTCATACAAAAAGGCGGCGTAGTTGACCAAAAGGATGACAGTCTCGTTGCATTACAAAACGGTTGCATCTGCTGTTCTCTTCAATTCGACTTGGTCGAACAGCTCAGCGAAATCGTCAAATCCAACAAATTCGACTACATCGTCATAGAAGCCAGCGGCATCTGCGAGCCAGAACCAATCGCCCGTACAATAGCTTCTATTCCTAATATGGACGAGAAATACAGCATTCACGGACTTCCAAAGTTGGATTGTATCGTGACTGTCGTTGATGCTTTGAGAATGAAAAGCGAATTTGAATGCGGCAACAAATTAGATAAAAACGTAATCGAAGAAGAAGACATCGCAAATCTCGTAATTCAACAAATCGAATTCTGCAATATCGTGCTTCTCAACAAAGCATCTGAAGTAAGTCGCGAAGAATTAAATAGAATTAAAGCAATCATCAACAACTTACAGCCTGGAGTTGAGATTATTGAATGCGATTACACCAACATTGACTTAGAAAAGATTATCAATACACATAAATTCGAATATTATAAAGTCGCTGCTGCTGCTGGATGGATTCGTCATATTGAAGACAACGGACAACAGACAACGGACAACGGACTTCATTCACACGAAGAACACGAGCATCATCATGAACATGAACATGAACATGAACATGAACATCGTCACCATGACCATGAAGAATGTCACGATGAGAACTGTCCTTGTCATCATCACCATCATCATGGACATAGTCACGGCGATGAATATGGCATCAGCACATTTGTATATTATAGGCGTCAGTCGTTTGATACAAACAAGTTCGACAGATTCGTCACTTCAAAATGGCCTGAAAACATCATCAGAGCAAAAGGCATCTGTTATTTCAGCGACAATCCTGACATGACATATTTGTTTGAACAAGCTGGTGTTCAGAAGAAACTCACAGAAGCAGGATTATGGTTTGCCACCGCTCCACAAGATGAATTAGAAGAACTCATGCGCAACGACCCTTCAATTATGAATGACTGGGACGAGAAATACGGCGACAGAATGGCGAAGATTGTCTTTATCGGACAGCACTTAGATAAAGAGCAAATCAGCAAAGATTTGGACGAATGCTTAGTTGAGATTTTTTAATAGACAACAGTCTTTGTATCTTTTTATACAAACAAAAACCTCAGAACATTGACAAATATTCTGAGGTTTTTAAATTTTAAGATATTACATTTTCACTGATTTCCCATTGGTGCATCGCTAAAATCATGTTTCCATCTACGGTGACTCCAGAGCCAGTAAGGAGGATTTGATTTTATTGTATCTTCCAGAAGTTCGGTGTAACGTTGCATGATTGCACCGTCAGGCAATTCAGATGGGGCATCACAGATAAGTTCGACATCAATGCGATAACGTCCCAATTTTTCTTTTATCACCTTATAATATAATACTGGCAAATCATATTTTCTCGCAAAACCCTCAGCACCTCTGAGAAAACCTGTCTTTTGGTTAAGGAAATTAGCCACGAAACAACGTTTGGGTTTACTTGGATTTTGGTCAGAAAGAATCATATATGCTGCAGGAATATGATTCGTTTCATGATATGCCATAACATCGCGTACGTTATCATGAAATACCACTTCGGTGCCATAACGAGTTCTCGCACGATTGATAAGTTTCTCAAACACCTTATTAGTATTATGAGCCCCCACTCCTATCCCGTGATGTTTGAACTGCATATCAAGACTTAGAACCATCCACTCCCAATTGTTGTAATGACTAGACATCAATACAACACTTTTGCCTTCTTCATAAAATTTATCAACCAATTCTGGGTTGGAACAATAATAACGACGCATTACGTTTTTTCTGGACATTGAAAGCATCTTTAACATTTCAACACCAATTTGTGTAAGATGCCAATAGTATTGATTTCTTATCTTTTTTATCCTTTTAAAATCAAAGTCAGGGAAAGACTTCAACAAATTTGTTTCAACAACTGTTTTTCTATATGACAATATATAATTGAAAATTACATATAACGGAAAGGAAATCAAATATAAAAGAAATAATGGTAAGATTGATAAAGGATAAAAAATCAAATAAAACAGCAGTCTTGTAAACATTTTAATAAAAGCGCAAAATCGTGCAAAATTACAACATTTTTCAGAAACATTAAACATAAATTTTAGTTTAGTTGTTCACTTTTTTAGGTTTATATTTACTACTTTTGCAGTTTAAATTTATTTTAAAATGATTAAGGATTTCAACAAAATTAGAGAAGCTTTGACATCATATAACATTACTGATGTTGAAGAGATTATCTACAACCCATCTTACGAAGAATTATTTGAAGCAGAAATGGATTCGTCATTGACAGGCTACGACAAAGGCGTCTTAACAGAACTTGGAGCTGTCAATGTGATGACTGGAATATATACAGGTCGTTCACCTAAAGACAAATACTTCGTCATGGACGATGTCAGCCGTGACACTGTCTGGTGGACTTCAGACCAGTACAAAAACGATAACAAACCTATCAGCCCTGAGGTTTGGGATGAATTAAAACAGATAGCGCTCAAGGAATTAAGCGGCAGAAAAAGACTTTATGTGATGGATGCATTCGCAGGTGCAAGTGAAAACACTCGTTTGAAGATTCGTTTCATCATGGAAGTTGCATGGCAAGCTCATTTCGTGAAGAATATGTTCATCCGTCCTACAGAAGAAGAACTCGCAAACTTCGGCGAACCAGACTTCGTTGTCTACACTGCATCAAAAGGCAAAGTGGAAAATTACAAGGAATTAGGTCTCAACTCAGAGACTGCTGTGGCTTTCAACTTAAAAGAAAAGGCACAAATCATTTTGAACACCTGGTACGGTGGCGAAATGAAAAAAGGTATGTTCTCAATCATGAACTACTTATTACCATTGAAAGGCATCGCATCAATGCACTGCTCTGCCAACACCAACGAAAAAGGCGAGACTGCAATTTTCTTCGGTTTATCGGGAACAGGCAAGACAACTTTATCTACCGACCCAAAGAGAGCATTGATTGGCGATGACGAACACGGCTGGGATGACGAAGGCGTATTTAACTTCGAGGGTGGCTGCTATGCAAAAGTCATAGACCTAAAGAAAGAAAATGAACCTGACATTTACAACGCTATCAAAAGAAATGCCTTGCTCGAAAATGTAACAGTCGACGAAAATGGCACAATTGATTTCCATGACAAGAGCGTAACAGAAAACACACGTGTCTCCTACCCTATCTATCACATAGAAAATATCGTAAAACCAGTGTCAAAAGCACCTGACGCCAAGAAAGTCATCTTCTTGTCTGCCGATGCTTTCGGAGTATTGCCTCCAGTTTCAATCTTGACACCTGAACAAACAAAATACTATTTCCTATCTGGCTTCACCGCAAAATTAGCAGGAACAGAACGCGGTATCACAGAACCTACTCCAACATTCTCAGCTTGTTTCGGCGCGGCATTCCTTTCATTGCACCCAACGAAATACGCTGAAGAATTAGTCAAGAAAATGGAAAAAGCCGGCGCCACTGCCTATTTAGTCAACACTGGCTGGAACGGAACTGGCAAACGTATCTCCATCAAAGACACACGCGCCATCATTGACGCTATCCTTGACGGTTCTATTGAAAAAGCTGATACCAAGAATATTCCTTACTTCGATTTCAAAGTGCCTACAGCATTACATGATGTAAATCCTGGCATCTTAGATCCACGCGACACATACGCAACTCCGGAAGAATGGAATGAAAAAGCAGAAGACTTGGCAGGACGCTTCATCAAGAACTTCGAGAAGTTCACACATAACGAAGCTGGAAAAGCATTGGTTGCAGCAGGACCAAAGATTTGAATCTCAGAAATTCAGAAACTCAAAAGCTCAGAACTTTAGAGTATAAATAAAAAAAGTCGTTCAGTATACTGATCGACTTTTTTATTTACGTCAATTCGGGTATAAAAAAAGAGGCGCATAATGCGCCTCTCCTATATTTCATGGACAGTCTTAATTCAACATCACTGGCATCAAAAGCATCAAGATGTCTTCATCTGCATTTTGATTGTCAACAGGAATGATGAGACCTGCTCTGTTTGGAGCTGACATCTCTAACAATATTTCTTGTTGGCTGAGGTTTCCTAACATTTCTTGGAAGAAACGTGAATTGAATCCTATTTCCATATCATCGCCGCTATAATTACATGAGAGGCGTTCTTTTGCTTCGTTGTAGTAATCAAGGTCTTCTGCTGTCAATGTAAGTTCTTGACCAGCGATTTTGAAACGAATCTGATGTGTTGCCTTGCTTGAGAAGATAGCCACACGACGGATTGCTGATAACAACAACTGACGGTCAATTGTCAATTTATTTGGATTTGACTTTGGAATAACAGCTTCGTAGTTAGGATATTTACCATCGATGAGACGGCAGACCAATTTGAATCCTGACATTGTGAATGAAGCATTTGTCTTGTTGAATTCCACGACAACTGTCTCATCAGCTTTTCCTGACAAAGCGTTTTTCAATTGATTGATAGGCTTTTTAGGAACGATGAATGATGCGAGTGTGTCTGTCTTGATATCCAATCTTCTGTAACGGACAAGTTTGTGAGCGTCTGTTGCTACGAAGTTAAGACCATTGTTTGTCATTTCCATAAAGACACCTGTCATCACTGGACGAATCTCATCATTGCCAGTTGCGAAGACTGTCTTTTCAAAACCGCAAGCCAATACATCAGCTGGGATTTCCCATTTTGCCGCTTCATCCAAAACTGGAACTTGTGGGAATTCGTCGCTCTTGTGACCGACCATTTTATAACGGCCCTCGCCTGTTGTGATTTCTATAGCGAGAGTATTTTCGTCAATATTGAAAGATACCGGAATATCAGGGAAGTTCTTCAAAATATCTATGAGCAAACGAGCTGGGATAGTCACCTCTCCCGCACCTTCAACTAAATCCGGTTGAATAGTTACAATCATTGTTGTTTCCAAATCGGAAGCGGTGATTCTTAATTCATTATCTGAAATATTAAACAAGAAATCATCTAATATAGGTAATGTATTACTTGAATTTATGACACCAGCAAGTGATTGAACTGCTTTTAATAATTTTAAACTTGAAACAATAAACTTCATATCTTACGTATTTTTCAGTTTGTAAAATTACATATTTATTTTCAAAGAAAATATCTTTTTTCACATATTTTTATCCACAAATCATTTAACAAAAACAGCCGCTGTCCAGTTGTTTTTCGTCACATGATTTGAATATGTCAAGCCAAGACGTTCTGCCTCTTTAGTGATGAGAACCAAGTCTTCTTCATAGAATCCGCTGAAGAAAATCTTACCACCATCGACAAGACACTTAACATATTCCTTCATATCTCTAAGAAGGATGTTTCTGTTGATATTTGCAAGAATAACATCAAATTGTCTGTCATTTAAAGAATTGGCATCACCGAGTTCAACAACGATATCATTCTCATCATTAAGACGAATATTATCGAGTGCATTTCTATATGCCCACTCGTCGTTGTCGATAGCCACTGTCGTTGCAGAACCGAGTTTCTTAGCCAAGATAGCAAGCACGCCTGTACCAGAGCCCATATCAAGAAGGTTGAGACCTGTGAAGTCAGACTGAAGCATAAGCTCTATAATCTGTGATGTGGTTTCGTGATGTGCTGTTCCGAATGACATCTTTGGTTCTATGATGAGGTCATATTTATAAGAACCTTCCACCTTATGGAAAGGAGCTCTGATTCTGCAGAACTCATTGATGATGACAGGTTCATAAGATGCCTCCCAAGTGGCGTTCCAGTCTTGGTCTGGGATGAGTTCCTTTTTCAACAGCTTGACATTTGCAAACTGTTCCATCTGCATTATGCCGTTGAGTTCTTCTTCATTGAGAAGCGGTTCTTGGCAATAAGCCTCGAAACCTTCATCGGTATCCATGAAACTGTCGAAGCCAATTTCTCCGAGCAGTTCCATGAACATATCTTTTAATATTTCGTTTTCCGGATTAGAGAACGAGCAAGCGTAATAATTCATAGTCGATTATTTTGAAGCTTGAACTGCTATACTAATGAAATCTTCAGCTTTGAGAGATGCGCCGCCGATGAGACCACCGTCGATGTCTGGCTGTGCGAACAAGTCAGCAGCGTTCTTTGCGTTGCAGCTGCCGCCGTAAAGGATACGTAATTGAGCTGCTATGTCTTCGCCATATTTCTCCGCTACGAGTGTACGGATAAACTTATGAACCTCCTCTGCCTGTGCTGGAGTAGCAGTCTTGCCTGTACCGATAGCCCATACTGGTTCGTATGCGATGACGATGTTTTCCATGTCTGCAACATCAAGGTGGAAAAGACCTTCTTCTACCTGTTTCTTAATAACGTCAAAATGTGTGTTTGCTTCTCTTTCTTCAAGAACTTCGCCTACGCAATAGATTGGAACGATTTGGTATTCGAGGAGTTTCTTGATTTTAGCAGCGAGAACTGCGTTATCTTCGTTGAAATATTTTCTTCTTTCGCTGTGTCCGACAATGCAGAAGTTTGTTCCGAGAGAGTCGAGCATCTTCGCTGATACTTCACCAGTAAAAGCACCTGATTCGTTTTCATTTACGTTTTGAGCGCCAACATAGAACAATTGTGTGTCGTCAGCCATATCTGTAACCATTTCCAAATATAAATAAGGAGGACAGATAACTATATCGCAATCTGGTTGTTTATCTTCACAAAGGTTAGCAATGTTTTCTACAAGGTCTTGTGCTTCTTGGAAGTCAAGGTTCATTTTCCAGTTTCCGGCAACTATTTTTCTTCTCATATTCTATAATTTTTAATTTTATTTTTCTTTAAATCAATATGTGCAAATTTATGAAAAAAATATGGAAAAGGGAATATGATTTTTACAAAAAAATACATCAAATGTTCCATTTAACATACTGACATAAAATCAATAAACCCTAACCCTTGGATCCAATATGCCGTAAATGATATCAACAATGATATTGATTATTATCAGCATAAATCCTATCAACAACACTGCTCCCATTATCACAGGGAAGTCGAAGGTATCTAGAGCGTCGACGATGATGACGCCGATTCCTTTCCAGTCGAAGACGTATTCCACGAACACCGCTCCTGCCAACAAAGAGGCGAACCATCCTGAGATGGCAGTCACCACTGGCGTCATGGCGTTTCTTAAAGCGTGAACCGTAACGACTCGCCACTGCTTCAACCCTTTTGCTCGCGCCGTGCGTATATAATCCATCGACATCGCCTCTAATAAAGAAGTACGTGTCAACTCCACCACGACAGCTAATGGACGCAATCCTAAAGTGAACGCCGGCAAAATAAGGTTCTTCAAATCTAAATAAGCTCCATTGCCATAATCGTCAACGGAATAAAGGTTTCCCGTCATGCTCAATCCTGTGAACGACTCCCACACATATCCGAAGAGCCATGCGACCAATATCGCTGCAAAAAACGAAGGCAAGGACATTCCTATAGTGGTGATGAACAATGTAAGCTTATTTACGAAATCGGTATTAACCACAGCCGCCAATACTCCTATGAAAACTCCTAATATCAAGGCGAAGGCAATAGCTACCGCAGCCAAAATCAAGGTATTCGGGAATGCTTCCGACAATATGGTGCCTACCGACCTCTTGCTCTGATAAGAATATCTTAGATATGGCGTCTTCAACACAACATCAACATCTCCTACTTTTCCAAGAACACAATAGGATTTGAAGTTATCGTATTTTCTTTCGCCTGATTCATTTTCATAAAAAGATATAGGCAACAAATCATTAAGATAATCTGTATATTGCTTAAAGACGCCCTGGTTCAATCCAAGCTCTTCTCTTATCGCCTGCACATCTGCTTCGTCGGCACGCTGACCGAGCATCATTCTGACAGGATCGCCAGGAACAATATTAAACAGGAAGAACACCAAGGTCACAACACCCCAGAGAACTGCCAAACCATATAATATTTTCCTAATGATATATGATGTCATAATTTCATTTTTAAAACTCTAGAACTCTAAAATTCTAGAATTCTAAAGTTTTAAAGTTTTCTTGAGAAGGGAAATCAATCTTACTCCATTTATCCAAGATAACGCCATTATCCATAAGCATAAGTCCTGGATTTGAACGTACCATAGTCTTCAGTTCAAGTTCGTCGCCATAATAGACTTCGTCGAACATATAGTATTTATCTTGTAATTCATAAACGTATTCTGGATTGACAGATGTAATCCATAAATAATTGAATCCGTTTTCAGTGGCAAAGTCATATATTCTTTGACACTCGTCGAAATCTTTTTCTGTCATTTCATCGAGATATGGCGCTACAAATACAAAGAGCTTCTCTGAATCAAAGAGAATGTCTGTGAAATCGTCACCATCTTCGTTTAATATAGAAAAACCAAACGACTGGCTTCCGCCTTCTTGTCTTTGAGAAACGAATTCCCATTGCGACATCCAAATAGAGTCGTTCCATGGATAATTAGGCGAAAGATATTCCTGTTCCTCTCCTGTTTCAGTATTTTTAAATGTAAGATATATCTCAACAGGAGCTGCTTCTTCTGCAGGTTTCATATCCTTACCGACTTTCCATTCCATGAAATCGATGACAGGAAGATGACGTACGTTATAAATCTCAAATCCGATGAACATACCCATGAAAATGAATGTAAAGAGCGTCTGTCCTAATATAGTAACTCTTTTATTTACAAGTGTTTTATTATTAAACACCAAAGGTATCAAGACTGAGATTATTATCAAGTTCTTGAAGAAAGTCTGCCAGTTGCTCATCTTTATCGCTGTTCCGAAGCATCCGCAATCTGGAACGAGATTATATTTCGCGTCGAAATATGTCGTTATGGTAAAGAATATCATGAGCAGCGAAGCGCCGAGCGTAGCGAGGCGCGGCAAGAGATTCAGCATAAGACATATACCTACGATAAACTCTGCCATTATCATTATTATCGCGAGAGGCAACGCCAAATCGTTAAGCCATTGTATGTCATACGCAATGAAATAGTCGAGCATCTTGTATTTGGTCCCTAGCGGATCCACTCCCTTGGTAAAGCTGCTGAACACAAAAAGCGCACCCACCAAGAAACGGCATAATGCCAATCCTGACTTGTTATAAAGGCTGTTAAACAACAAAGCTGCAACGATAGGAAATATAATTGCAGCTAACATCATCCATGAAAAATCAGGAAATATTCCGACTAAGACGGCACACAATAACGCCCAAATCGTTATCGCATACGAAAGAAATATGGATTTAGTGTAGTCTTTTTTCATATTATTGTTCTGCTTGTTCAGATAATAAAATCATACAGAAGACAGCGTAATTGATGATATCGAAATAGTTAGCATCTAAGCCTTCAGAGATTATCGTCTTACCATCGTGGTCTTCAATTTCTTTAATTCTCAAAAGTTTCATCAAAATCAGATCTGTCATTGAGCTGACGCGCATACTTCTCCAAGCCTCGTCGTAATCGTGGTTTTTGCATTGCATCAAATCGTATGCTTCTTGAAGCACGCCAGAATAAAGTTCAGCAGCCTTTTCTGGTTCAAGGTCAGGCTTGTCAACAACGCCGAGACGCAACTGAATGATAGCCATAGCTGAATAATTTATGATGCCTATAAATTCTGGTTCTATCCCTTCATTAACCAAACGTTCTGCCTTTGTTTGAAGACTTCTGATTCTATTAGCTTTGATAAATATCTGGTCGGTGACAGATGTAGTTCTCATGATTCGCCATGCTACGCCATAATCCATCATCTTTTTAGTAAAAATCTCAGTACATTGTTCAACGACCTTTTTAAATTGATTTTGTGTATCTTTCATCGTATTATTTTTTTTATTTTTGTAAGGAAAATTGTTTTAAGTTTATCAACAAAACAATCAATATTTTAAGAACGTAAAGATAAACATTTTTTACTATGAAACTGAAGATTGGAGAGCATTTTTTTTCTTGGGACAGACCTCTGGTAATGGGTATTTTAAACCTGACACCCGACTCTTTTTATGACGGCGGTTCTCATCACAACACCGACGATGTTTTAAGACATTGCGAAAAAATGCTGACAGAAGGTGCTGACATCATCGACATAGGCGCGTTCTCTTCACGTCCCGGTTCCGAGATAATTTCCGTAGAAGAAGAAAACCAGCGTCTTCTGCCCTATCTCGTTGAGATAAGAAAAAGATTTCCTAAGACAATAATCTCCATCGATACATTTCGTAAAGACGTGGCAATGAAAGCCATGGATAATGGAGCCGATATAATCAACGATATATCAGGCGGCATCTTCGATAAAGACATGCTGCCATTCATAGGCGAGACTCATACTCCTTATATAATGATGCACTGCGGAGGAAGCATAGAGTCTTTACACAGCAACCTGATAGAAGAAAACTCATGCAACATCGTCAAATCCTTCTTTGAAAAACAAATTGAAGATTTATCTTGTTATGGTGAACAGCAAATCATCTTGGATCCAGGCATCGGCTTCAACAAAAGCATGAAATCCAATTTTGAATTGTTAAACAATATCGACAGTTACAGAATCAACGCCCTTCCTGTCCTTATTGGAATATCTCGCAAATCAATGATTTATAAAACATTGAAGATAACTTCACAGGAAGCGCTCAACGGAACCACTGTCTTAAACACCATCGCTTTGATGAAAGGAGCAGACATATTAAGAGTTCATGACGTCAAAGAAGCCGTGGAAGCTGTGAAACTTGTTAATGAACTAAGAACTAAGAGCTAAGAACTAAGAACTAAGGCTAAAAAAATCTTTAGTCTTTAGCCTTTGGTCTTTAGTCTTTTTATTATCTTTGTTGCTAAATAATTCTTATTATGACAGAGCTTCTTATAAACGCCTTTATACAAATCCGTATCTGGGATATTTTAGACATCTTCTTAGTCGGTTTATTATTTTACGGATTATATTGTCTCGTGAAAGGCACCACTGCAATCAAGATATTCTTCGGCATCGTAGCCATCATCTTAGGATTGAAAATAGTGACAGCTCTTCACATGGAGCTGCTCAGTTATATCTTAGGAGCTTTTGTCAATGTCGGTTTTATAGCATTGATTATCATCTTCCAGCCTGAAGTAAGAAGATTCCTTTTAGGCATAGGTAATACAAAAATTTCTTTAGCATTTAAAAACCTTATCGCTAATCTAGGTTTCAGATATAAAGATGAAAGCACACTCGACCTTGACGCAATATGCGAGGCTTGCGCTTCAATGTCGCAAGACAAAGTCGGCGCTTTGATTTTACTTGCCCAAGAGAACAACCTAAACGAAATAATAGAAACAGGTGTCTCGATAAATGCTATAATCAGCAAGCCTTTGATTGAAAACATATTCTTCAAGAACAGTCCGTTACACGATGGCGCAATGGTCATTGCCAACAACAAAATCAGAGCTGCTCGTTGCATACTTCCTATCACACAGAACACCAATCTCCCTGGCAGTTACGGACTTCGTCACAGAGCCGGAATCGGTATCACAGAAAACAGCGACTGCATAGCACTCGTAGTATCAGAAGAAACAGGTAGCATCAGAATCATCAAAGGCGGTAAGGTCTACGACGTCAAGACTTCAGAAATGAAGGCTAAGATTAAAGAACTAAGCATGAAGAAGACCATTGGATTGGAATAAAAATCCACCGAGATTTGGTATTTTATTTTCTCTCGCAAAAACCAAAGGGTCGCATCTCCTAACCCCTAATTAATTTCTACAAGCTTATCTTTTCTTGTATAATAGATATACATTTCGTAGGGATCATATCGGAGATATGTGTCTTCTGGATATTCCATTCCTCTCTTTCGAAATTCTTTCTTGACATATTCATTCATGAAATAATCGAAGGAATATCCAGCATAGAGTTTTCCTAAAACAACAGCAAAATCATAAAAATCTTCTATGGTAAGATATTGATATTCTGCATTAACCACAATATTATTGGTTGTATCCAAAGCATAATAGCAATCTTTAATCTGCTCATATAGATTTTGCTCAGTAAAAAGCAGATTCGATTTGTCTCCATTTACCAAATCAAACCAGGCCGCCACATTGACAGCAACCGATGGCAATATTTCATAATCGGTGTCTGGAGCACATGACGCCCACACATATTCCGTATATTCCAACACCTCAACATGCGACATATCAACCACCCAATGCAAGGAATCGGGATTTGCATGTCCATCTTCCCAATATGACAATGAGATATCATAATCCTTCAGAGTGGACTCAAAAGATGAAATCAAAATATCCAGAAACTTTTCATCATCAATCTTATTGACAATTTTAGTACGAGCATCTATCACATCCAAGATATCTTCTACTGCCACATCATCCATATTCTCAGGACGACAGTCTTCTCTTACATTATCCTTCATCAATCGGTCTGGCATATAAAACGCAACCTCCGCTCCTCTTGACTTATTTACAAAGTCGTATGCGAACTTCTTCGGTGAAGCACATGACGACATTATAACAAGGATAAATATAAGATAAAGAGCAGACTTCATAAATCACTCAAACAAAGTCAGTTGAACTCCATCATCTTCTGAGAAGAAGTTATCGTCTGATTCATTATTATTAGATTGAGCGACATCTTCTGTTACATCTACTTCTGCAACATCTACTGCTTCATCTACAACTTCCTCAAGTTCTTCCTCTTCCGGTTCAAATGGTTCGAGGAATGTATATGAAGCCACATCACGTGTTGAGAGACGTTTACCTTTTGCCTTATAGCTCTTCACGCCAATATACTCAGCAACGTTAAGTTCCTCATCTTCATATTGCTTGCCAGAAGCGCTATCGTTAAATGAAAGCAACAGACGTGGCAACTTATCCATATTCATTATCAAGAACTGAGCGTTTTCGTTTTCACCGATAAATGAAATACGTCTGTTCAATGGTGTCTCGTCGTCTATATCGAAGCGTTTGATATACATCAATTTCGTTTCACCTTCAATATAAATCACAGAATATATCACACTTGAATCGTACTTCATGATTTGTGTCATGTCGTCATCAAAGTGAGTAGAAAGATCGTAGCCTGTAAGACGGAATTCGCCGTTTGAGAATATCTGCAAGATCTTATCATCGCCAGAGAATTCACCGATCAATGTACCGCGTTTGTCGGCATTGAGACGTTTTACGGTATCATCGTACCAAATCTCGCGAGCTGCCAATGTAGAGACGCCTTCGTCACGTTTGACAATCTTGTTGATAGGATGCATGGTAAGTCTGTTACCTTGACTTGCACGTCCTTTGATAGCGAGGTCAGCGAAATTATATTCAAACGACGTCTTCTTCAACTTAGGCTGCGGACGAAGCATGACCTTGATGACTTCAGCCTCACCATTAGGATTTGCTGAGAAATAAACAACTTTTGATCCTGGTTCGCCTTTGGTCAAGTCGTAATCCTTGTCGTGTGTTATACCCTTGACAGAGAAACGTTTGACATAATATGGAGAACCAGCCTTTCCTGAACGATAAACCATATTATAGACTGTTCTGTCATCGTTCTTATGGAATACGTCAGCATGGATAATCTTTTCTGGTCCTACGAAGCATTTAGGCTGTAACTTAGTAACCATAAATGTTCCGTTTTCGCGGAATACGATGATATCGTCCAAGTCGGAACAGTCTGACACAAAAGTATATGCGTCTTTGTTTTGTTCTTTCTTAAGACCTGCGGAAGTACAGATGAAGCTCTCTTCCTTGTTGACGTAGAGCTTTTCATTATTAGCAGCGACAGCGACAGCTGAGATGTTATCGAAGTTACGGATTTCTGTTCTACGTTCGCGACCCTTACCATGTTTTCTCTTGATTTCATTGTAGAAATTGATGGTATAGTCGACGATATGATCGAGGTCGTATTTTACTTTTTCTATTTGACTTTCAATATCAAGGATTTGTTCTTCAGCTTTCTTGATATCGAATTTTGAAATCTTTCTAACAGGTTTTTCACACAATCTCAAGACATCATCACGGGTTATCTCTGCTTTCAACATCTGACGATATGGGTCGAAAGCTCTTTCAATTTCAGTGAGTTGATCTTCCCAAGAA
>JAZKYG010000116.1:0-15966 GCA_045612025.1 Bacteroidales bacterium | reverse complement strand
GATGAATTCCATGATCTCTGTTGATGGTGTGCCTGGATAAGCGTAAACACCTGAAAGACCAGCGTCGATAGCGCCTTGTGCAATGGCTTCATCTCCAAGTAATAAAATCTTCTTCATTTTTTATTATTTGATATTGTTATTATTTTTTTTACTGAAATTTCTAATTCTGCAAATGTAACAAATTCTTTTGGTATAGCAAACACCTTTTATTAAAAAAAACTTTCAGTTTTCAATTATGCATTATGCATTGTGAATTATGAATTGTCTTGGGCGTTCGGCAAAGCCGCCGGGCTTTCCGCTATATCTTTGCTCGCTCCGCATCGCAAAGGATGCCGCTGCAATCCCTAACGCAGCACTGCTATTAGAAAATCTCAAAATCTCAAAATCTCAGATTTAAAATTTTGAGGTTTTGAATTTCTGAATTTCTGAGATTTAAAAAAGTCCCATTGGAATCTCTTGAAGGATGCCTGAAAGGGCGATAGTTTCCAGAGAAAAAATTATTTTTTAAAATCACAACTCTCAACTTTTTTGTTATCTTTGGAAGTGATATCAGTTAAACTTTTTAAATGTTAAAATTGTTAAGATTATGAGTGAAAATAAAAGACTTAGACGTAATATGTTCAATAAAGTGTTTGGCGGAGTCTGCTCTGGATTGGCAGATTATTTTGACATTGACGTCGTTTTGGTAAGAGTGATATTTGCTGCATCGTTTTTATTTGCTGGAGTTGGTGGCGGTTTATATCTTCTTTTGTGGCTGGTGGTGCCTGCAAATAATACGATACAGTAAGAGTTTAAAATTTACAATATTATGGAAAATAGAAAACTTAGCCGCAACTCGATGAATAAAGTAATCGGTGGCGTGTGTTCAGGACTGGCAGAATTTTTCGGACTTGACGTGGCTCTCGTTAGAATAGCTTTCGTGATAGCCTTCTTGTTTGCCAGCTTCGGATTCTGGCTTTACATTATTTTATGGATTGTGCTTCCTGAAGGTCAACGGACAATAGACAACGGACAACAGACAAGTGATTGGGGTCAGCAGACTGCGGACATCGGACAGCAGTCGGAGTCGGTGACAAAACCGGAATCGAAAGTGAAGTCGATTTTCGCTGGTTCATTGGTGATTTTAATAGGATTATTATTTCTCGTAAATAACTTCATACCAATCAACTGGGTGTGGAAACTGTGGCCTTTGATTTTGGTTGCCATAGGCGTTGTGATGATTGTGACATCTAGTAAGAAGTAGAGACGTTTCAATGTTTCCTAAAAATAAACACACATTGAAGCGTCTGATTAGTTAGGAGTTAGGAATTAGGAGTTGAGGGTATGAGGAATTTATTGTAGAGACGTGTCGACAATACCGATGAAATAAACAATATTATTGTCGATGCGTCTGAAAATTCGAAATCTAAATTATGGAAGATAATAATAAAAATAAAAGAGATGAGGGTCTCATTGGAGGAATAATCCTTATTGCGATAGGAATAATCGCTTTGATGGTGACATTCTTCGATGTCGACATTGTCTGGTCGGAACTTGCTAAATTCTGGCCGGTGTTCTTGATGATATTCGGCGTGTCGTTAATGCCTATAGGTAAAATGCTGAAATCCATTATTGTGATATTGATGATATTTGCTTCGGTGATGTTGTATTGCAATATTGTCAACGCTGATACAAATACACAAGTTTCGTTTTATGATAATGTGGATGAAAACGTCACGTGTCAAGAGTTTTCAGAACCTTTCAATAATAAGGTAGAGACTGCCGATGTGGAAATCAATTACGGCGCTGGAACATTGTTTTTGCTATCACCTGTCGATTATCTGGTTAAAGCCACTAATTCAAGCAATAGCATAACGCAGGATCTTTCAGTCGTTTATGGCGTCAATAATGCGGAAATAAGTTTTGGCGAGGAAGGCAATGATATCACTGTTAATAATAATGATGATTTAAAATCAAACAGATTCAATATCGCGTTGAATGAAAATCCTGTCTATGATTTTGAAATTAATGTTGGCGCTTGTGATATCGACTTCGACTTTTCTCCTTATAAAGTTTCGGAAGTAGAGATAAACAGCGGTGCTTGTGACATTGATATCAAACTCGGTGATTTATGTCGTGACACTAAAGTAGTTCTTGCGACAGGCGTCTCTCAAATCAAGATTGGAATTCCTTCAACATCTGGATGTCGTATAGAATGTGAGTCGGCACTGAGTGTCAAGAATTTCAAAGGATTCAGTAAAACATCCAGCGGCATATACGAGACATCGAACTATTCTTCAGCAAAAAACAACATCGAAATAGAATTCGAAGGCGCGATGTCAGATTTTGAAGTTTACAGATACTAAGATGCAGAGATGTTGAGTTTTTGTGAACATATTTTTGTACATATTGTTATTTAAAAAATCTCAGTAACTTAGCAACTCAGCAACTTTAAAAAATAAAACATGGAATACAAAGACTACTATAAAATATTAGGTGTTGAGCGTTCGGCGACTCAAGATGAGATTAAGAAAGCATATCGTAAGTTGGCTGTGAAATATCATCCTGACAAGAATCCTGACGACAAGGTTGCGGAGGAGAAGTTCAAGGAGATATCCGAGGCTTATCAGGTCATCGGCAATGCCGATTCTCGTAAGAAATACGACGAACTTGGCGCTAACTGGAAGCAATACGAAAACGCTGGCTTCGGTGGCGGTGCGCATGGCTTCAACGCTAGCGGCTTCTCTGATTTCTTCGATATGTTCTTCGGAGGTCAGGGTGGCGGAGGCGGCGCCGGATTCGACTTCAGCAGTTTTATGGGAGGCATGGGCGGCGGCCGCCGTTCGACGCGTCCTGCTAAAGGCAGCGACCTCAACGCTACCATAAACCTTACATTGCTGGAGGCTTATCAAGGCTCGCAGCGTCTGCTCGACCTTAACGGAAGTTCAATAAAAATAAGCATAAAACCTGGAGTGCGCGACGGACAGATTCTGCGCCTCAAAGGCAAGGGTAACCCAGGACGTAACGGCGGCGACAACGGTGACCTCATGATAAAAGTCGTCATCATGAACGACCCATCATACCAACGCGACGGCGATGACCTCATTAAAAATGTCAACATAGACGTTTATACTGCGATACTCGGCGGCAAGATAACGGTAAGCACTCTTAAAGGTGATGTCAACGTGCCGATAAAACCGCAGACACAGAATAACAGCACCTTGCGACTCAAAGGAATGGGTATGCCTCACTACGGCAAAGAAGGCGCTGGCGCATTGCTGCTGAAAGTGCAGATACTATTGCCAGAACACTTCTCCGCAAAAGAACTGGAACTCATAAAAGAAGCGCAAGAGTTAACAGTTAGGAATTAGGAACTAGGAATTGTCTCCGTGGGTTACCGCGGAGATTTTTTTTGTCCACGAATAAGCATGAATGATTTCGCTGATTTTAAATTTTGAGTTTTTGAGATTCTGAATTTTTTTTTTCAAAAAAACATCCCACAATTATCACTATTTTTCGTTACTTTGCATATCTATAATTGAAAATTGAAAAAGTATAAGATGAAGTCAAAGCTTACGATAATAATCACTGCCTTAATTCTGTTTTTAACTGCTTCTGTGTCATACGCTCAGGATAATAATGTCAAAGGTTTCGTATATGAGAAGTCTACTGGCGAGCCAATGATGTTCTGTAACGTCTATCTCAAAGGAACTACATATGGAGGATCGACCGACCTCAACGGTTTCTTCAATATCACCAGAATCCCTGACGGAGACTATACCATTCTTGTCACAAACCTCGGTTATGATACCATTGCGGAGAAGGTGAGTCTTAAAAACAATGAGATTTTAAATAAAAAATATTACCTCGAAGAGTCGAATGTGTTGCTTGCTGCTGTAAACATCACAGCTGACAAGATAGAGGCGAGGACCGAGACTAAGACTTCCGTCATCAACGTGACTCCTAAAGCCATTACCAGAATACCTACCACGGGAGGTCAGGCCGACTTGGCTCAGTATCTGCAGGTCATACCAGGTGTCATCTTTACCGGAGACCAGGGCGGTCAGCTTTATATCAGAGGCGGCTCGCCTATACAGAACAAGGTTCTGCTCGACGGTATGGTGGTCTATAATCCTTTCCACTCCATCGGTCTCTTCTCAGTCTTTGACACCGACATCATCAGAAACGCTGAGATATATACTGGCGGCTTCGGTGCAGAATACAGCGGAAGAATATCTTCTGTTATGGATATCACTACACGCGACGGTAACAAGAAACGCCTGGCTGGTAAGCTGAATGCTAGCACCTTCGGCTCTAAGATTATGCTTGAAGGTCCTCTTAAAAAAGCCAAGGATCCAGAAGACATGACGGCTTCTTTCATAGTGTCAGCTAAGAATTCATATCTCGACAAGACAAGCGAGACTGTGTATAAAAACATTTTGAACGGTAATACCTTACCTTATACTTATAACGACATTTATGGAAAGATATCTATTAACTCCGCTAATGGAAGTAAGGTCAACTTCTTCGGATTTAATTTCACCGATGACGTTATAAATTATAAGTCAATATCTAACTTCGGCTGGGATTCTTACGGCGGCGGCGTCAACTTCGTCGTCATCCCTGGAAAGTCACCAGTGCTTATAGAAGGTAACGTGGCGTATTCTGACTATACGGCGCGACTTGAGGAACAGAATAATCCTGACAGAATGAGTTCTATAAACGGTTTCAACGCAGGATTCACATTCACATATTTCCTTGGAAAGAACTCTCTTAAATATGGCGTCGAGATGCTCGGGTTTAGGACTGTCTTCGATTACACCAAGTCGAATGGCATCCATATGAGTCAGATTGACAATACCACAGAACTGGGCGCCTATGTGAAATACAAGGCTCAGTTTGACAAGCTTATCCTTGAGCCAAGCTTCAGAATTCAGGCGTATGCTTCTTTGGGTGAAGTGTCGCCAGAACCTCGTCTTGCTGTAAAATATAACGTGACAGATTGGTTCAGACTTAAAGCGGCTACCGGTATGTATTCCCAGAATCTCATCGCTGCCAATAGCGACCGCGACGTAGTGAACCTCTTTTACGGCTTCCTCTCGGGACAGGCTAATATACCTTCTACTTTCAACGGAGAAGATGTTACCTCCAAATTGCAGAAAGCCATACATTATATAGTAGGTACAGAATTCGATGTTTATACTAATCTGGTTCTTAACGTTGAAGGTTATTATAAAGACTTCAACCAATTGACAAGCATGAATAGAAACCAGCAGTATTCCGACTATGAAGCTCCAAAAGGGACTCCGGAACTTTTGAGAAAAGACTTTATGGTGGAGAAAGGCAGAGCTTATGGTCTTGATGTTTCATTGAAATATGAAAATATGAGATGGTATCTCTGGGGTGCATATTCTTTGGGTTATGTCAATAGGGATTATGAAGATGTGAATAAGCAGATACACACCTATCGCACTCACTATGACAGACGTCATAACGTGAACCTCATAGCGACATATACCGCAGGACCTAAACATCAGTGGGAGATAAGCGCACGATGGAACTTCGGAACAGGTTTCCCATTCACACAGGTGAGCGCGTTCTATGAGAAACTGCCTTACGATAACATCTACTTCGATCCTTATACCGAGAGCGGATACCTCGGAATCATATATGACGAAATCAACGGTGGTCAGCTGCCGACATATCATCGCCTCGACCTCGACGTGAAAAGAAAATTCTATTTCACTGAAAACGTCATACTTGAAGCCGACTTCAGCGTCACTAATGTGTACGATAGACAGAACATATTCTATATAGATGTGGTCTCTACTGAAATAATTTATCAGCTGCCGCTGATGCCAAGCATCGGTTTAACATTATCATTCTAATTGACATGAAGAAACCTGTAGCAAAAATATGTCCCCGTGAACTCGTAGCTCATGGGGATATTCGTATAGATAACTATTATTGGCTTAACGAACGCGAGAATCCTGAAGTTATTGATTATCTCGAACAAGAGAATCAATATCAGGAGGCGATGATGAAAGATACTGAAGCCCTTCAGCAAGAACTGTATGATGAGATAGTAGGACGTATCAAACAGGACGATGTGTCTTATCCTATAAAAAGACACGGCTACTATTACTACTCTCGCTACGAAGAAGGCAAGGAGTACCCTGTCTATTGCCGCCGAAAGGATAATATGGATAATCCGGAACAGATACTTCTCGACGGCAATGTGATGTCAGAAGGTCATCATTATTTCGATATCGGAGCTTATAGCATAAGTCCTGACAATAGATTGATTGCCTATAGCGTCGACACGGTGAGTCGCCGTCAGTATCATATCTTTGTTAAGGAGATTGAAACTGGAAAAATGTTTGCGGAAGACATAGAAGACACTACCGGCAATATGGTGTGGGCTAACGATAATGAGACGTTGTTCTATAGCAAGAAGGACGAGTCGTTGCGTTCGTGCAAGATTATGCGTCATAAGCTGAACGATGACCCTGCCAATGACGAACTCGTATATTTTGAAGAAGATACTGCCTTCAGCTGTTATGTCAGCAAGACAAAGTCGAGACGTTATATCATGATAATATCCGACAGCACCATGTCGTCGGAGGTACGCTTCGTCGATGCCGACAGACCTTACGATGAGTTTAAGATATTTAAAGAACGTGAATATGATCATCTTTATGGCATTGGCCATTACGGCAATGATTTCTATATCTTGACAAATGCCGACGGCGCCAAGAACTTCAAGATAATGAAGACGTCGGTTGATAAGACGGATAGAGAAAACTGGGTGGAACTGATGCCGCATCGTGAGGATGTGCTGATAGAGGACTTCGACATTTTCTCTGATTTCCTCGTCATAGAAGAACGTAAGGAAGGTCTGGTCAAGATTCGCATCATGTCATGGGACGGTGATACTGATTATTATATCGACTTCGGTGAACCTACATATACAGCATATTCTTCTGCTAATCCAGACTTCGACTCTCATCTCTTGAGATATGGATATAACTCAATGACGACACCGGCTTCTCTTTATGAATATGATATGATAAAACGAGAGTCGGTCTTGTTGAAACGTCAGGAAATAATAGGCGGCTATGAACCTAGCGACTACGTCACGGAACGTCATTATGCTCCTTCGCACGACGGTGTTATGGTGCCGATTTCTTTGGTATATAAAAAAGGTATGAAGAAGGATGGAAATAATCCATTGGTTCTTTACGGCTACGGATCATACGGCAGCAGTATGGACGCATACTTCTCAACAGCAAGATTATCGCTTCTCGACAGAGGCTTCGTCTGGGCTGTCGCTCACATAAGAGGCGGCGAGGAGATGGGACGTCAGTGGTATGAAGACGGAAAACTGTTGAAGAAGAAAAACACCTTCCTCGACTTTATATATTGCGGCAAGTATCTCGTCAACGAAGGCTTTACGAATAACGATAAGATGTTCGCCATGGGTGGCAGCGCCGGCGGTCTGCTTGTAGGAGCGGTAGCAAATATGGCGCCGGAGATGTGGAAGGGAATAGTAGCACAGGTTCCTTTTGTCGATGTCGTCACAACGATGCTCGACGATACAATACCTCTTACTACAGGCGAATACGATGAATGGGGCAATCCTAACGAAAAAGAATATTACGATTATATGAAGTCATATTCGCCATACGACAATGTTGAGCGTAAAGATTATCCGGCTATGCTCGTCACGACAGGATTGCACGACAGTCAGGTGCAGTATTGGGAACCAGCGAAATGGATTGCTAAACTGCGTGAGATGAAGACCGATGATAATCCGTTATATCTCAAGACCAATATGGACTTCGGTCACGGCGGCGCATCAGGAAGATTTGAAGGAATAAAAGAGATAGCATTGGAATATGCTTTTATAATTCAGTTAGGAATTAGGAGTTGAGGAATTATTGTAGAGACGTGTCAACAATGCCTTTGAAAAATAAAAATGATTGTTGATGCGTCTTTTTATTTTGGGATGGGTACAAGGTCGCTGAACCTTATCCAAAAAACGCTTCCGCTTCGTAAAGCATGTTCTGATAGCTGTCGGAACTGTGCATCACGTTATGTGTCTTGTCGGTGCTGTAACGTTTTCTGTATTTCTCTTTCAGCTGTTTAAGTGTCTCTATGGAAGACTCCTTGTCGGCGAAGGGCGAGAGCACAAGCATGCCGATGCAAGGACCGCTTGTCATATATTCGATAAGTTCGTCGTAGAAAGGCTTGCCTTTGTGGATGCTGTAAATCTCTTCGGCTTCATCTCTCGTCAATGTCTTCTCCTTGGCTTCGATGACGCTGAAGTCGAGACGATGCAAGTCATTGATGACATCGTCGGCATATCTTAAGAAACCAGGCTTTATGATGATGAAGCCGTCGTAATCCGGAAGCATAGCGGTGTTGTATCCGTAGCCCTCACCCTCTGTTGTCAATGTAGATTTCATAACGTGGTTTTTCTTATAAAAACAAACGTGTATCGATAAAGTTTCTTGATTCTTTTTAAGAATTTTCCACTTTGAAAAAAATAAACAATTTGTTATCTTTGCGCTATAGTTGAGATACTTAAAATATGAACATATATCAGCTTTTTGTAAGAACATTCGGAAATAAGAATACAGAGCCTCTTTTCGACGGAGACAAGGCGCATAACGGATGCGGCACTTTTGCTAATATCAACGACAATGCACTGGAAGCTCTTAAGGCTTTGGGTATTACTCATATCTGGCTCACTGGCGTGATACGCCATTCTTCTATGACATCTTATCCAGAACTAGGAATAAAGTCAACACATCCTCAGATTACTAAAGGTAAGGCAGGTTCTCCTTATTCCATAATGGACTATTACGATATCGACCCCGACTTGGCTGTCAATCCTCAGAATAGGATGGAGGAGTTTGAAGAGACGATTGCTCGTATTCATGGGAAAGGTATGAAGGTGATAATGGATTTCATTCCAAACCATCTCGCTCGTGAATATAAGTCGCTGAACAAACCTTGCGACGTGGAGGAGTTCGGAGAATATGATAATAAGGATGTGAACTTTTCAAAAGATAATAACTTCTACTACTGTCCAAATCAGGAGTTCGTCGTTCCAAGTCGAACTTTAGAACTTCAGAACTCTAAAACTCTAGAATTCCAAAGTTCTAAAATTTTAAAGTTTGAAGAATTTCCTGCCAAGGCGTCAGGTAACGATGTCTTCTCTCCAAGACCTTCTGTCAATGATTGGTACGATACCGTGAAGCTGAATTATGGCGTCGATTATCAGAATAACAACGCCAAACATTTTGATACTATTCCGAACACTTGGTACAAGATGCTGAATGTAATGCGCTATTGGTGTGAGAAAGGTGTCGATGGTTTTCGCGTGGATATGGCAGAGATGGTTCCTGTCGAGTTCTGGCGCTGGTCTATAAATGAACTTCGCGAGAATCATGATGCCATAATGATTGCAGAGATTTATCAGCCTCATTTGTATAAGGAATATGTTAATGCCGGTTTTGATTATCTTTATGATAAGGTCGGACTTTACAATACTTTAGAAAATATCTATCGCTATGGACAGCGTGCCGATACCATCACCAATGTATGGAATAGCCTTCAGGGACTCGGCGATGTGATGCTGCGTTTCATGGAGAATCATGATGAGGTGCGCCTCGCGTCGAAGCATTTTGTTGGCGATGCCTTCAAGGCGTTGCCTGCTGTGGCTATGGCAGCTCTGATGAACCGCGGGCCTTTTATGATTTATAACGGACAGGAAAGCGGCGAGGATGCGGAAGGCGCTGTGGGATTCAGCGGCGATGACGGAAGAACATCTATATTTGATTATGCCGTGATGCCTAAGCATCAGAAGTGGATGGCAAATGGCAAATTCGATGGTAGCTATTTCGGCGAGGAGCAGAAGAGATTATATGACTTCTATAAAAAGATACTCAACTTCCGACTCGCTAGCGACGCTATTAATAAAGGTGCGTTCTACGACTTGATGTGGGCCAACCCTTGGTATTCCAACTTCGACCCTCAGTATGTCTACGCATTCCTTCGTTATTTCAACCACGACAGACTTTTGATTGTTATAAATTTCAATCAGAATGAAAGCAGATATTGTGAAGTGAAAGTCGCTGAAGATGCCTTGGAATATATGAGACTAAGGTCGACGGTCAACGGTCAACGATCAACGGTCAATGGTCAACAGTCAACAGCAACAGACGTTTTTACTGGAGAAAAGATAGAATACAACTTATCCGAACTCAGCACTCGTGGTATCGCAATGACTCTTGAACCTTGTGGAATTAAAATTTTGAAACTATGATGAAATTGGTAGAAAAAGATTCTTGGCTTGAACCTGTAGCAGATGAGGTGCAGGCTCGCTATGACAGATATGAATCTTTGTTGAAATATATTGAAGCCCATTATGGAAGCCTGAAGTCATTCTCCTCGGCTCATAAGTTTTTCGGATTTACATACGATGAATTCAGAAAAGGATGGTGGTATAGAGAGTGGGCTCCTGCTGCACATTATCTCTCTTTGTTCGGAGATTTCAATAATTGGGATAGATATGCTAATCCTCTTGAAAGAGAAGAAGATGGAATATGGTCAGTCTTCTTTCCAGACTCACAATATAAAAATAAGCTGACAAAAGGAAGTCTGCTGAAAGTCCTGGTGCAATCCAGCATAGGCGAGCAGGAACGCATTCCTGCCTATATCAACAGAGTCGTTCAGAATGAAGATAATAAAGACTTCGCAGGACAGTTTTGGACAACAGCCAACAGCCAACAGCCAACAGCCAACAGCCAAAAGCCAACAGCCAAAAGCCAACAGCCAACAGCCAACAGCCAACAGCCTTTGTTCATCTATGAATCACACGTTGGAATGTCGCAGGAGAAAGAAGGTGTCGGTACGTATAAGGAATTCAAGGAAAATGTATTGCCAAGGATAAAGGATTTGGGTTACAATGCGATACAACTTATGGCGGTCGCTGAGCATCCTTATTACGGTTCTTTCGGTTATCATGTCTCGAATTTCTTTGCGGCGAGTTCGCGTTTCGGTACTCCAGAAGAGTTGAAGGATTTGATAGACGCTGCACATGAGATGGGTATTATGGTTATCATGGATTTGGTTCATTCTCATACAGTGAAAAACACTCGCGAGGGTTTGAATCTTTTTGATGGAACGGAGAGTCAGTATTTGATTGAAGGTAAGGAAGGTCATCATCCACAGTGGGATTCAAGATTGTTCAATTATGGAAAGATCGAGACTTTGAGACTGTTGCTTTCAAACGTAAGGTATTGGCTGGAAGAATACCATTTCGATGGATTTAGATTCGATGGCGTGACATCAATGTTATATAAGAATCACGGGATAGGAGTGGAGTTCGCCAATCAGTCGGATTATTTCGGAGATAATGTCAATGATGACGCTGTGGCATATCTGCAGTTGGCCAACACATTGATACATCAGCTGAATAAGGATTATATCACTATTGCAGAAGATGTCAGCGGCATGCCTGGAATATGCGCTCCTATTGAAGACGGCGGCATCGGTTTCGACTATCGTCTCGGAATGGGATTGCCAGACTTCTGGATTAAGGTCTTGAAAGACCAGAAAGATGAAGACTGGAATATGCATGAGTTTTTCTTCACTATGACAAACAGACTTTATGACGTCAAGACTATAGCGTATGCCGAGTCGCACGATCAGGCTTTGGTTGGAGATAAGACCATAGCTTTCAGATTGATGGATAAAGATATGTACACTTCCATGTCGAAGTTTACTCCAAGTATTATAGTCGATAGAGGCATTGCCTTACATAAGATGATACGTCTTTTCACCATAAGTCTCGGCGGCAATGCATGGCTTAACTTTATGGGCAATGAGTTCGGACATCCAGAGTGGATCGACTTCCCTCGTCAGGATAATGGCTGGAGCTACAAGCATGCTCGTCGTCAGTGGTCATTGGTCGATGATGAGAATCTGAAATTCTGTTGTCTTAATGAATTTGATAAGGAAATGTTGAAGTTTGTTAAGGAGAATGACTTGATGAACGCGGAACCTGCCTGGATGATGAATGCTGATGAGGAGTATAAGACTATAGTGTTTGAAAGAAACAATCTGATATTTGTCTTTAACTGGGGAAGTGAATCGATTCCGGATTATGAGATAAATGTTAAGAGCACTGGCGACTACGAAATCGTTTTCAGCAGCGACGACGCTAAGTTCGGTGGCTTTGGCAACATAAGCAAAGACGTAGCATTTCCTACGGAAGACAGAGAAGGACAGGTGTTTATGAAGATATATAACGTTAGCCGTACAGCGGTCGTTTATAAGCGTAAAATTGAAAACTGAAAATTGAAAATTGTTGAAAATTAGGATAAAGACTGTTGTCCGTTGACGTAAAAAAAAACACCAAAAAATCTTACTAAGATGTTTTTTTTTCATTATCTTTGTAGCAAATTCTGAAGAATACTATAGAAATGGCAGATTTAAGTGTAACCCTTTCGGAAATAGAAACAAAAGTAAGAAAGCTCATTGCGCTAAAGAATCAGCTTGAAGCAGAAAATAGTAAACTTATTCAAAGGAATGAGGATCTTCAATTGGAGCTTGAAATCCTTGCTACTGAGAATACAGAATTGAAGGAAAAAATAAATAATTTAGTTATTGTTAACACTCTCGGAAACGAAAAAGAGGTAGGAGAAAGTAGACAATTAATAAAGGCACTTGTTAAGGAAATCGACAATTGTGTTGCAATGTTGAATGCAGAACAATAATATATATCAGACGAGATGAGCGGAGTTGATGAAATAAAGATTAATGTTGTCATTGCGGAACGTAGTTATCGTCTGACTGTAAACAAAGCTGATGAGGCGAAAGTGTTAAAAGCAGCAGAGATGCTAAATGAGAGGATAAAGTCTTATAAGCAGACATACGATTATAGGGATTATCAGGATTTGTTATCCATGTTATGTTTGCAGCTGGCAACCCTCAATGTTAAATACGAATCTGATGCAGCATATAAGGATCAGTATTTGGAACAAAAGCTCGATGAATTAAGTTCTTTATTAAGTGAAAATATAGGTTCTTAAAGTTCTTTGAAGATTTATCTGTCTGTTCGTCGCATGATGTAAACCTAACAATTTTTACCATAATTTCCGGTTGACTCATGGGTACAAAAACAGGCCTCAACCTGCAAAGGTGCTTTAACGCCAGTGGACGTTTGCGTATCGTGGCAGCCATAAACGTGACTTCTGGGGTTTACTATTATCCCATTGGGCAGACAGATTTTTCCCCCTTTTAGTTTTCGAGATAAATCGAAAAAAAATGATTTTATTACTAGCATTAAGTCACACAGCAGCATACATTCTATTTGGAGTGACTGCTCTCGTAGTAGGCGCCGGCGCAGGTGTCCTAATCTCTTCAACAGTGATGCGTAATGCACTCACAAAGAAAAGCGTTCAGTTATTAGAAGAAGCAAAAGAAAAAGCAGAGGTGGTCAAGAAAGACAAGATACTTCAAGCTAAGGAGAAGTTCTTGCAGATGAAGGCTGATTATGAAAAAGAAACAAACGAACGCAAACGCGAAATCCAAAAACTAGAATCACGCGTACAACAGCAACAGCAACAGGCTAACCAACGCGATGAAGAAATCCGTAAAAGAGCCAACGAAGTTAAAAGCCAACAACAAAGCGTAGCAGCTCAACAAGAAAACATCAACAAACGTCAGGCTGAATTGGATAAGATTCAAGATGAACAAAAGAAGATGTTGGAATCTATCTCAGGTCTCACAGCCGGCGAAGCAAAAGAACAGCTTAAGGAAATGATGAAAGATGAAGCTGTAGCAGAAGCTATGGTCATCTCTAGAGATATAGTCGAAGAGGCTAAGATGTCAGCAAACCAAGAAGCTAAGAAGATTATCCTTGAGACAATCCAACGTACAGCAGCAGAACACGCTATCGAAAATACAGTGTCTGTATTTAACATCGAAAACGACGAAATAAAAGGTCGTATCATCGGTCGTGAAGGTAGAAACATCCGCGCTCTCGAAGCTCTCACAGGCGTTGAAATCATTATCGACGACAGCCCTGACGCTATCTTGCTTTCTGGCTTCGATCCAATCCGCCGTGAAGTTGCTCGCCTCTCATTGCAAAAACTCGTTACAGACGGTCGTATCCACCCAGCTCGTATCGAAGAAGTTGTAAAGAAAGTAGAGAAACAAGTTGAACAGGAAATCATTGAAACAGGTAAACGTACTGTCATCGACCTCGGTATTCATAACCTCAGTCCTGAACTTATCAGAATGATCGGTCGTATGAAATATCGTTCATCATACGGACAAAACTTGTTGCAACACTCTATTGAAGTCGCTAAACTCAGTTCTTCAATGGCTGCAGAACTCGGACTTAACCCTAAGACAGCAAAACGCGCTGGCCTTCTCCACGATATCGGTAAAGTGGCTGAAAACGATGAAGAATTGCCACACGCAATACTCGGTATGAAGACTGCTGAGAAATACAAGGAAAAACCAGACGTATGTAACGCTATCGGTGCTCACCACGATGAAATAGAAATGGAAACTCTTATAGCTCCTATCGTTCAAGTGTGTGATGCTATCTCTGGCGCTCGTCCAGGCGCTCGCCGTGAAGTGGTAGAGGCTTATATCCAACGTCTCAACAAACTCGAAGAAATGGCAATGTCATTCCCAGGCGTCGTCAAGACATACGCAATCCAAGCTGGTCGTGAATTACGCGTTATCGTAGCAGCAGATAAAGTCAGCGACACTGATGCCGACCGCATCTCATTCGACCTCTCTAAACAAATCCAGACAGAGATGACTTACCCAGGTCAAATCAAAATCACTGTCATCAGAGAGGCAAGAGCTGTCAGCTTCGCTAAATAAGACAACAGTCAACAGACTACGGACAACAGTCGTTGTCCACATAAAACAATCAGAGACGCCATTGGCGTCTCTTTTTTTGTCCACAAATTAACAGAAAATCTCAAAACACTTCAACTCCTCATGCCCTCAAATCCTCAGTTCCTCAATTCCTAACTCCCAATAAACTTCTGAAATTTTGAGATTCTGAGTTTTTGTCTTTAGTCCTTTTTGGGCGTTCCGGCTATCGCCGTCGGGCTTTCCGCTATATCTTTGCTCGCTTTTGTTTTCTCCTCGCTCAAAAAATCCCATAGTCCGTGGTCCGAAGTCCGAACTCTCCGCTCGCAAAGGATGCCGCTCCAATCCCTAACGCATTGGGCGATGGGAATGGCGTTTTTTTTATACATTGAATCATCACACTCCATAAGGCGATGCCTTATGCTATATATGTCACGCCCTTTCAGTGCTGCCACCAAACTCCGAAACCAAACTCTGCGACTTTGCAACTTTGCTCTCTGCAACTAAAAAAAAAGAGCGCCACATTCATTGCAGCGCTCCTGTATTTGTAGTGGACAACGACTGTAGTCTGTCGTCCGTAGTCTGTTGTCTTATCTTGAAACAACGAATTTGTTTGTCTTAACAGTTTGGTTGTTGACGATTAAGCTGTAGAAATAAACACCTTCGTTTAAGTCGCTTACGTTGATGTCAGCTCTTGAACCGCCGAGGTTGAGGTCTTGTCTTACAACTTCTTGACCCATCATATTGTAGATAGCAACTGAAGCTGAGTTGACGTCGTATGGCATATTGTAGTCGAAGCTTACAGTGTTGTTAGCTGGGTTAGGATATGCATTGCTGAAAACGTCAACGCTGTTGTAGTCAACGATTGATTCTGGTTGGTATTTGAAGTTAACAATGAAGCTGTATGTTTCTTCAGGGTTTCTTTCGTCGAAGAAAGTATAAGTTATTTTAGCTGTAGTACCTACAGGTAATGTGTTCCAGTTAGCGTCAGCGAACATGACGTGTCCGTTGAAAATACCTTCTCCACCAGCAGCAACAGTGTTAGAAGCTTCTACAACGCCTGGTAAGTAGCAGTTGCCC
>JAZKYG010000115.1:0-19821 GCA_045612025.1 Bacteroidales bacterium | reverse complement strand
GAACTTGTTAACGCCAGCTTTTACTTGAGCACGGCTGCGGCTGTGCCAGAACATCAACATTGCTTCTGAAGCTGCTGTTGCTTCGTCCAACAATGAAGCGTTTGCCAATGGCATAGCTGTCATGTCGCTGATAACTGTTTGATAGTTCAAGAGTGCTTCAAGACGACCTTGTGAAATCTCAGCTTGATATGGAGTGTATGAGGTGTACCAGCCTGGATTTTCGAGAATGTTACGTGTGATGACACCTGGAGTGATCACGTTGTAGTAACCCATACCGATGTAGCTTCTATAAATTTTGTTCTTTGCGCCTAAAGCTTTAAGCTTGCCGTAGCATTCATATTCATTCAAGCCACTGCCGATATTCAAACCTTTAGGAAGGCGAATGTCTGATGATATAATTTCGTCAATAAGTTGATCTGTGGATTCAACGCCAATAACCTCAAGCATTTTCTTTACGTCAGCTTCTGTTGGTCCATTGTGACGTTTAATGAAATTGTTGTTAATCATATTATTAGTTATTTAATGAAATACTTTTTACTTATTCCGCAAATTTAGTTTTTTTTTCTTACAATTCACACCACTTTGAATAATTTTATATTTTTGTAACAAATTAGATTTTTATGAAAAAAATAGCTTTTGTTTTAATGTTTGCATGTATAGTTTTTTCATCATGCAATAACGATTCCATAAAATATAAAGGACCTGATGTAATCAATATAGTCCTGCAAGAAAAGTACAACATTGACGCTGATTCAAAAGAACCGATAGTCTATAGTTCAGACAATAATCTTATTGTTGACATTATTGATGATAGAACTATTTTGGGCAAGAACATAGGCGAAGCCAACGTTACATTATCCAATACATCAGACGAACTTAGTATACCTGTAATTGTAAGTCTCTTCGAAGAACCAAGCTTGAACTTCTATTGCAGTCTCTCCGACATCAAAGATCTTTACGGCACTCCAAGAATAGAGACAGACTCCGTATTTGTATACGGCGGCAGTGAAGATTGGTACTCTTTCGCAGTATGGGAAATGGATATATTTTTCATCGACAAGAAATATGTTGAAGCAGACCTTTACATACAAAAAGATCTTGAAATCCGTATCGATGAATATTTAAATGAAAAGTTCTTCTTCAAGAACCAGTTTACCGACACAGACAGCAATATCACATACGACGTTTATCTCAACGACGAAAACCCTGAAAACGCAACTGTTTTAGTAGGCAAAATAAAAGACGCCGGTCCTTACCACGATGTATGTTTATTCTACATCCCTTACGAACACACCAGAGGATCAGTCTATAACGACATAATACGCCGTAACAGAACTAGAAAATAAAAACAGACACAAATAAAAAAGTCGCTCAGAGCGACTTTTTTTTGTTTTTATTCAGCAGATTCCTCCCTCTTGCTTTGACGTTTACGTTCAATCTCATCCAAGATGATCTTTCTCAAACGCAAGCTCTTTGGAGTTATTTCGAGATATTCATCGTCTCTGATCATTTCCATATATTCTTCCAATGAGAAACGTTTTGGCGGAATAAGAACGATCTTTTCATCAGAACCTGAAGCACGTACGTTAGTCAAGTGCTTTGTCTTGTTAACATTCAATACGATATCGTTTGAACGTGTGTTTTCACCGATGACCTCACCTGCATATACTTCTTCATTTGGCATTACGAAGAATGAACCTCTGTCTTGTAACTTCCACAATGCGTAAGGAACAGCAGTACCTGTTTCCATTGCGATGAGAGCGCCTGTGTTACGTCCTGCTATCTCACCTCTCCAAGGTTCGTAGCCTTTAAGTCTTTGTGACATGACAGCCTCACCTTCTGTTGCTGTAAGCATACTGCTTCTCAATCCGATAAGACCTCTTGAAGGAATTTCAAAGTCGATGTTCATTCTGTCGCCCTTAGGTTGCATATTTGTCATCTCGCCTTTCTTTGCTGTAACGAGTTCTATGACACGACCTGCAAATTGTTCTGGAACTTGAACTGTAAGTATTTCAATTGGTTCGCATTTCTTTCCGTCTATTTCTTTCAAGATAACTCTTGGCTGACCGATTTGGAATTCATATCCTTCACGACGCATTGTCTCAATCAAGATTGAAAGGTGGAGAATACCGCGGCCATAAACCATCATAGAGTCTGGAGAAGCTGTGTCTTCAATGCGAAGCGCGAGGTTCTTTTCCAATTCCTTATATAAACGTTCACGGAGGTGACGTGATGTAACGAACTTACCTTCCTTACCGAAGAATGGAGAGTTGTTGATTGTAAACAACATACTCATTGTTGGTTCGTCAACGTGGATTGGTGGCAATGCTTCTGGATTTTCCAAGTCAGCGACTGTGTCACCGATTTCGAAGTCTTCAAGACCCATCACAGCAACAATATCGCCGGCTTTGATAGGATTCTTTGTTCTTTCTTTACCAAGACCTTCGAAAGTATATAATTCCTTGATTGTATTCTTTTTGATTGTACCATCACGTTTGACGAGAGATACGTTCATACCTGCTTGCAAAACACCTCTCTTCAAACGACCGACAGCGATACGACCGACGTATGAACTGTAATCCAATGAAGTGATGAGCATCTGAGGTGTACCTTCTTCATATTTAGCTGCTGGAATATGTTCCAATATTGTATCGAGAAGATATGAAATATCTGATGTTACGTTTTTGTAGTTATCAGACATCCAGCCTTGTTTTGAAGAACCGAAGACTGTTGGGAAATCGAGCTGGTCTTCTGTTGCTCCTAAGTTGAACATCAAATCGAAGACTGCTTCCTGTGTTTCTTCTGGATAACAGTTAGGTTTGTCAACTTTATTGATAACAACGATTGGCTTAAGACCTAACAACAAAGCTTTTTCAAGAACGAAACGAGTCTGAGGCATTGGGCCTTCAAAAGCGTCGACGAGCAAGAGAACGCCGTCGGCCATATTGAGAACACGTTCAACTTCACCGCCGAAGTCGGAGTGGCCGGGAGTATCGATGATATTGATCTTTGTACCTTTATAACGAACAGAAACGTTCTTTGACAAGATGGTAATACCTCGTTCTCGCTCAAGATCGTTATTATCCAACATCAAATCATTTGTTTCCTGATTGTCTCTGAACAATCTCGATTGGTGTAAAATACGATCTACCAATGTGGTCTTGCCATGGTCAACATGGGCAATAATTGCGACATTACGAATACTATCCATCTAAATATTATTTAATTTGTTATAAGTTCAAAAAAGTGAGCAAATTTACAAAAAAAATGCTTTTGTAATTAAAATAATCTATCTAAAAATACACGTTTTATCTCCATATTTTCACCGAGATATAACAAGTACGCCTCTATATCTTTTTCAACGCCCATATCCTTCAATGCCACGACATAATCTTTCAACTGTTCATGGTATTGTTCGTGGTGTTTTCCTGTCTTATAGTCTATAAGTATCACTTTATCACTGAGTTCTGCATATCTATCCGGACGCAATATCTTATTTCCGTTGAACTTATCATATATAAGAATATCCATTTCATTTCTGATTATAGCGTCTTTGGAATAAGCATCCCTTATCTCTTTGATGCTGACGATGCTTTCAAATTGCTTCTGCAACAGCTCCGCCTGCTCTTGGTCAATACATCCTTCATTGATGTAGTTTTGCAATACCCTATCCACATCATCTATCGTATTGATATTTGACAAAATATCATGGACGAGATTTCCCCATTCTTGCGGGAGATAATCTCCGACATCTTCCGCCCAGAACATAGTCGGATCCGGTTCTATGTTTATCGATTTCATCCACTCCTTCGTTTGAGTGACATCACCATCTGCCAGTTCTATAATCTCCTTTGCATCGCCTTCCGCCTTATCTTCAAAGAACACAATCTCGCCTAATTCATACTTGACGCTACATTCTCCAGAAACGACTACAAAACGATTATTAATCAAATCAATATCTTCTTCATCAGCGTCAACTGTATCGAAATAATCCACAAAGAAATTATACGAGTCTGACGACTTTTCTTCCTCATTCGCCTTTGTTTTACAATTCGTATAGATAAACATCAAATCGGCAGGTCTTGTCATAGCCACATACATTATATTAAAGTCATCAAAAGCCGCCTTTTCAACTTCTTCAACATAATGACTTTCCATATCTGTCCCAACAAGAGTATCTTTATTAATAGGTAAGATAAAGTTATCAATATCCGGGACATCCTTCAGCACCTCATAATCTGCCAACGACAACCATTTCTCCCCGCCTTTAAAATCATCGGGAACTTTAGTAAAGGCATAAGGATACATAACGACCTTATATTCCAAGCCTTTAGACTTATGCACCGACACAATCTGAACAGCATCTATCTCAGCGTTGATCTTGACATTCAACGAACCGGACTTCTTATCCCAATGTTCTATAAATGCATCAACACCTTTATTCTCATTATTCTGCCATTCCAAAACATGATTCATGAAATACTGCAGAAACTCATCCTCAATAATGTTAAACTTATACATCTTGATTATTGCGCAGCACAAATCATATAGACTATACGATTTATTCCTAAGATCATATATCTCATCAACACTGAGACCGGTTTTCAACGCCTTTTGAATATCATACGAATCAATACCTGCACATATATTCCTATAGAATGAAAGCGCAAGTTTTGACACATTGTTTTTATCATCCACAAGACACCTAAGCGTATATATGATAAGTCTTACCTTATCGGACGATTTAAGCAAAATGGAATCAGAAGACACAACCGGTATATTGTTCTTTGAAAGAAAATTCGCTATGTCAGAACCATCCGAATTATATCGCACAAGAATGGCAATATCTCTCAGACTAAAGCCTTTATCCTTAAGAGTGTAAATATCATCGAGCATTGACTGCTTGACAGCCTCTTTATATTGCTTGTTTTTTTCTATTTTATTCTCAGAAAACTTAGCCATATCAAAAAGCTCAACACTCACAAAACCTTCATACGGATACTGCTTAGGACATTTCTGCTTAAGATCATCATACACGCTACGATAATCCTTTGATGTCAACCTAGATTTTGAAAGTTTAAAGAATGAATTGTTAAAATCTATTATGTTCTTCTTGGAACGGAAATTATATTCAAGAGACTCTTTCTGCAAGTTTTCATTAAATGTTTTTTCACATTCCGCATAAAAATCGTTTTTCTCGGCACCATATATAGAAGGGAGATTCATAATCTGCTCCACTTCACCATTTCTGAAACGATATATCGCCTGTTTGGCATCTCCAACCAAAAGACTCATATTGCCTTCTGAAAGTCCGTCATTCACCAACGGAAGAAAGTTATGCCATTGCAAAAGAGATGTATCCTGAAACTCATCAATGAAGAAATGCTTATAGCGAGATCCTATTTTCTCATAGATGAACGGGATGCTGCAATCGCCAAGGATATCCGATATTCTCTTGTTAAATTCCGAGAGATGAACCTTATTTGTATCATCTGTATGTTGTTTTATAATACCCAGCAACACGCTTCTTAACGCATACAGATACAAGTTGTTCCTTACAATTTTGACAAGAAAATTTTCACTATGATCTTTGACAAGATTCTTATACATGCCAACGATGTCAACGCCTGATCTATTTATGTCAGCAATTGTCTGCTTATTTACTTTTGACCCATACCAATTCTTGTCACCTTTAAATATATTACAAACCGTTGCAGTAAGCAATGACGACGACTTGACATTTATATCCTTCTCTATTTTCCTTAATATAGACTGCAGTCCTTTGTTGCCATTAAAATAATCAGTCGTTACTATACCATATTTATCTTCAACACGCCTAATGGCAGCCATATCATCTAGGACATCCTTCTTATTCTTTTTATAAAGAGCGTTAAGATATTTTTTAATTTTCAGATATTCTTTTCCTGAAAATTCCTTCATACCTATATTAAGTATCTCTCCTTTTTTATATGCGCTTTCCTTAAGAAGCTTCGTCACGAATTCTCTCAACAAAGAGTCGATACGCAAGGATTTTTCCTCATTCAACTGAAACTCAACAAACTCAGTCAAAATCTCCGTAACAGAATCATCATCTTTATCAATAATACTGTCGATACTTTGAATCAGGCCATCAAGAAGATCATCATTATCTATAAGCACCTTATATTGAACCGGAAGATTCAATTCTTTAGCAAAGCCACGAGCGACCTGTTGGACAAAACTGTCTATAGTAGAAATATTGAAATCAGAATAATTATGCAGAATATTGTCATACAAGGTCACAGCTCTTTTAACAAGAACGTCTTCATCTATACCCAATGCTTTGCAGACATCATTTCTCATACTTTCGCACTGGGGATTATCAGCAATAAATCCGTCAAGATAAAAAAGTATCTTCGCTTTCATCTCATTGGCAGCCTTATTTGTAAAAGTCACGGCCAATATATCCTTACAAGAAGGGTAATCTGATGACAATGACAGCGTCAGAAACTCCTTTACAAGAGTATACGTTTTACCAGAACCAGCTGATGCTGTATATATTTTAAATTGTTTCTTATTCATTTTATGTTTTTAGTTTTCTTGTTTCTATTTTTTCTAGCAAAAATCTCTTTGATATTATCAAAGCTTTGCGAATAAGAAATACCTATTCCTTGAGTGTAAGCGGAATAAGCCTCGTATGAATAAGAATAATAGTTACTATTGAGATTAGAGTGATTATAAGCCTTAAGACTCAGCCTATTAGTCAACTTAAACGTAATATCCACATCACCAACAATACTGTTGGCGCCTGCCGCCACTTCATTCCTAGATCCAGTGTACATACCAAGGTTGCCTTCTATTGTCAGTCTGTCGTCAAACAACTGTGTTGAAAGAGCCACTTCCAATTCTTCTGCAGTGAGATTATCTTCTGGCGTATAGCGCACACCGATATCGAAATCCTTGCTAATCTGAGACAACCAGCTGCTTAAAGAACTTGTCAGTACGTTATAATAATTAGATGCGCCTATGCTATACAAATTCGAACTTGAATAAGAGAACGATCCCAATACAAGCAAAGATATTATCTGCTGCGACATAACAGCCTGATTGGTGGTGTCAATTATCGAGAACACCGTATTCTTTATATCATCTGTAGCGTTAGGCAAAGAAAGTCCGAATGTAATTGTCGGGTTGGTAAGTTTTTCATTAAGATGCAGTATGCAGTCAACGTTGACATTATTGACCATTGAGGTTGAGTCTAATTCAACACCTAAAGAAGATATTGACGACTTTGTACGATAACTGCCTGTCACATTGATATCCGCATCATCAGCACGGCCTGTCCATGTAATAGTACCGCCGCTCTTGATGTCAAAGTTACGTCTCACAAGATTCTGCAAATTAAAGTTGAAAGCGCCGCCGTCAATAACATAGTCGCCATAAAGAGAAAGCTGATCTGAAACCAGGCCGAGTCTTATGTTTCCAGAGCCGTTTGCCGTGATATTTCCCATATTAGATGGCAAATGAATGTTGACTCTTGCGTCTTGAGTGACGTCTGCACTTAAATTCAAAGTAAACTTTTTATCTTTTTTCTTTTCTTCAACGACTGGGGAAAGTGTATCATTTTCAACACCATCTTTCACGAAAATTATAAAATTATCATTTATTGACGATGTGCTTACCAACCTAATGTCCAAAACTGTTCCAGGCATTGTATATGCATTGATATTCATAATGATATCATCCAACGGACCATCGATATTAAGGTCACCGCTTGCGATAACGGAACCATAGAACGAAGAATTGTCATCGCCGAGCATATTCATTCCAATAAAATTATCCAGGGTTGCATCGACGTCGAACGTGAAGTTTTTAAGATAATCATGTGTCACGACACCTCTTGCCACCGCGATATTATCAAGAGTATCTATCAGAATAATATCATTTAAATCTATTCTATTTTCAGTAAACCTTATAAAACGATTTGGGGTATTCTCTTCGTAACCAGTTTTATTAACAGCGTAGTATGTGTTAAGATAATCGATATGGCATGCTGCATCATTAAGTTCCGCATCACCTATGATGACTGGTTTTTTCAAAGAACCTACCAATTTCAAATCGCCGTCAAGCTCTCCTGAAACACGACTTAACACACCTTTCGTGAATGCGTTCACCACAGAAATATCTATGTCATTCAAGTCAAGGTCAAAGTCAATATTATCGTTTCTGGATGTATAGTACTTACCCACCAACGACAGCACCTTCTCATTTGAACCAAGTCGAACGACTTCTGTATCAATGAATATAGAAGTATCTGGAGCATTCCAGTTAGCATCCACATAAGCATTTCCAATGACATGCTTGTTTATGCCTAAATTAGCAACATCGAGATTCGAGAAGAATGTGAACTTATCCGACAAACCAGATAATTTGACGACTCCATCAACAACACCATCCACGTCTATGCCTCTGCTTGATGTCAACAAATCGAAGTTTGAAACATCCAACTTGTTAAAGTTCATATACAAAGTGTCTCTGCTTGTCTTTGGGAAATATCCATTGATGCTCAGCGACTGGTTGCCAGAATAGATATCAAATTCATTAATGAAAATCTTATTCTTTTTAAAATCCACGTAACATGTTGGAGATAAAGTCCATACCGTATCATTAACCACCACGTCAGATGCAGAAACCTGCAATCGTCCGCCGCCTTTATTAAGAACATAAGAAGCATCAACAATACCTTTGTTACTATCATCGATAGCGTCATCGTCCCAAGACATATTCAACAACAGACTATCATTGTGCGCATCGATAAGGAATGCCATATTCTCCATCGAGAGTTTGATAGGATTAGTTTCCGTTTCCTCTTTGATGATGAATTCGCTCACACGAACATTTGCTGTCGTTTTATTATCAGCCGTCTTGTTCTTTAAATAAATATCATTGAATATCAAATTATTATACATCAACTTTTCAGACTCTATCGTTGTATACAACTGATATTTATTTGACGTATATGTTGCTGTAAGATTTGTGTTGTCGCTTATTCTAAGCTGAGGCACAAACAAACGTGACAATGTCTCTGTATTTTTAAATATCATATTAACATAAAAGTCCTGGGTATTGTCTTCCAGTCTAACACCTTTGTCAGCCCATTTGTTAACATGAAAATGATTCATAACATAATTCTTGAACGAATTGCTTATGCTTGCAAAATTAACGATACCTCTCAAGTCAATATCAAAGAAATCAGAGGTCACATTAACGTCCTTTGAGTCAAAATAATTCTCTGTCAGCAGTATATCCAGACTATCCATAAAATAACTGCCACGACTATCTGTATATATTGTATTATCCAAAGATATAGAGCCATACATTTCATCAAGTTTAACGCCTCTAAGATTCGCCTTGACATTTGTCGTCAGCTTACTATTCTTATCGTAGTCAAGAAGATTCAACTTAAACATATCCGCATCTTTGACATCCACATTCACATCATAAGAAAGCTCATCTTCAGAAACATCCAACATTCCTTCAAAATCCAACTGCAGCAAGTCTGATTTCACATCTGTAGATGCTGTAAACCTTTGGTTTTCCATATTTCCCAGCACTGAAAAATCATAGAACTCCCTACCCTTCAGATTCAGTTTATCAATATCAAGCACCATCTCAAGATCAACATCTTGCTTTGTCAAGCCTTCGCCTTGAATGTCAGACCACATTGTAACCGCAATATCTTTTTCTGAACCGATTATATCTTTAACATTCAAATTGTTAGTATGAACTTTCAAGAAATAATATGGTATTGGCACTATCTGCAGGTCATTATTCAAGGCCCCATTAAGATAAATATTACCTAGATTTGTGTGAAGGTTGAAGGTTGTATTGAAATTATTATGGAAGCCATAAAACTCACCAGACAACATTGCATTTTTAAGAGACGACAATTTTTCTGGCAGCGGAATCTTTCCTGTTGGAGAAGGTATTGCAAATTCTGCAATATCCTGATATGTAAAGTTCATCTTCTTAACATCACCGACAATGTGAGTTTCAAAGAAGTTTGGCAAGCCCTTCATTTTAATAGTACCTTCAAAATTAGTACTATCCTTGAACGAGAAGTTAAAATTGTTTGCGGTAAAGTCCCTCACAAAACCAGTCACCAGACCTCCAATTTGCAAGGTATCCGGCATTTTCGACATAGTTGGAGAAAAATATCTCAGATCACTAAGAGTCAGTTGCGACGGCCTTATATTAGCCACAATCATAACTGAATCAACAAATTTCCTTAAACTCCTATAGTCTTTATACAAAAATTGCAGATCCAAATTCAATGATGTCGCATGAGCTTCAAGATTAAGATTCTTGAAATCAAAACCTTGAGGTGAAACCGTAAACAAAGACTTAGAACTAAACTCATCTATATCAAAGCCGCATTTATCCATTCCGGAAAGCATGTCAAGATAACCTTTAACTGCATTTCCATCATAAGACAAACTTCTGATAGACATATTGATACTATCCATATCAAGGTGAGAATAATCCATTCCGCTCTTTTCCGGATTATCTTTGTTCTGATTCCAGATCACCACATGACCATCTCGCAGTTTAAACTCATCAAGATAAATTGTCTTAAAGTCCTTATTCTTTTCTTTTTTCTCCGACGACGCGAACATTTCCGAAACATTCACCATATCATCGCCTTCGTATTTGACGATATTAACAAGAAGATCTTCTATATCAAGATTTCTAAGTCTCAATTCTTTGGTTATATCTCTAATCGCCAATCTGGCATTCAGCTTTCCGACATAAAACATCGGGTTATGTTTTTTATCGTTGACCTGCACCTCTTCAGCATAAATCCTAAAGTTAGGCTTTATGTAAAACGTCTTGATTTTAACTTCTGTTTCAAACTGGTCGGAAAGGACTCCTGCGGCCGTACGAGCGAGCATACTCTGGACATTTACGTCGAGAATGACGACGTATATACTCGCAAACAGAGCAAAAATTATCGCAACGATAATTAAAATGCTATGTATAATTGTTTTCTTCGTATTTTTGCCCTTTCTTTTAACGCTTATGAATGAATATATTTTAGCCATTGAATCGTCATGCGACGACACTTCAGCAGCAGTACTTAGAGGTACGACTGTATTATCTAACATAATTGCTAACCAAGAAGTTCACCGTCAATATGGAGGTGTTATTCCTGAGTTAGCATCACGTGCTCATCAACAAAATATCATACCAGTTGTAGACGCTGCTTTAAAACACGCAAATATAACAAAAAATCAGTTATCTGCAATAGCTTTTACACGCGGTCCTGGACTTTTAGGTTCACTTTTAGTAGGCACCTCATTTTCAAAGGCTTTCGCTCTATCTATGGACATCCCATTGATCGAAGTAAACCACACAAACGGACACATCATGGCCCTGTTTGCACAAGAGGAAAATGAAACCACCAAAGTACCTGAATTTCCATTTTTATGCCTCGCCGTCTCTGGTGGTCACACTCAGATCATAAAAGTAAACGACTATTTCGATCTGGAAATAATCGGCAAGACAATCGACGACGCTGCAGGCGAAGCTTTCGATAAGATAGCAAAGATTATGGGACTCCCTTACCCTGGCGGTCCTATCATCGACAGACTGGCAAAAGAAGGAAATCCTAACGCATTCTCTTTCAGCAAAGCCAACATCGCCGGATTGAACTACAGCTTCAGCGGTTTAAAGACCAGTTTCCTTTATTTCTTACGCGACAGATTAAAAGAAGACAAAGACTTCGTTGAGAAAAATAAGGCCGACTTATGCGCTTCTATACAAAAAGAAATCATTGAGACTCTGATGAAGAAGCTTGTCAAGGCTTCAAAAGAAACCGGCATCAAGCAAGTGGCTATAGCAGGCGGAGTATCAGCAAATTCTGGTCTTCAAAAAGCCATGTATGACAACGGAAAACGTTACGGTTGGGAAGTATTCATTCCAAAATTCAAATTCAGCACAGACAACGCTGCCATGATCGGCATCGCTGGTTATTTTAAATATAAAAACGGAATGTTCGCAAGCCAAGATCAAACACCTTACGCAAGAACAACAACTCAAAAATAATTACGATGGATTGGAAATCATTGCTTTCAGCACAGAGAGAACACAGCGACTATAAGAAAAGCGATATCAGAAACGCATTTCAACGCGACTACGACAGAATCATCTTCTCAAACATATTCCGTCGATTGCAAAACAAGACCCAGGTATTCCCTCTGCCTGGAAGCAAGATGGTCCACAACCGTTTGACTCACAGCCTAGAAGTCGCAAGCGTCGGTCGCTCTATTGCTAAAATTGTATCAAAAGGACTATGCGACAAATACGGCAACGAGCTTCTTAACGAAATTTATGACATCGACACTATAGTATCAGCCGCCTGCCTCGCTCACGACCTAGGAAACCCTCCTTTCGGTCACTCCGGAGAAGAAACAATAAGCAGCTACTTCAAAGAAGGAAACGGCAAAGAATTAGAAAGTCAAATACCAGAATATCAATGGTCCGACTTAGTTTCTTTTGAAGGAAACGCCAATGCATTCAGGCAGCTGACACATCAGTTCGCAGGCCGCCGCCAAGGTGGTATGTCGCTGACATACGCCACATTAGCGACTCTAATAAAATATCCTTATCCATCTTTTAACAAAAAAGGTAAAAAGAAATACAACATCTTCCATTCAGAAATAGACACTTTTAAAAAAGTCATGGAAGGATGCGGAATCACATGCCTTGATGAGGAAAGTCTGGCATACGCACGCCATCCTCTTTCATATATGATGGAAGCCGCTGACGACATCTGCTATCTCATTCTCGATATGGAAGATGCTCATAAAAGAGGTATAGTTCCAACTGAAACAATAGATAAATTCTTCACATCATTCTTCAGAGAAAACGAAACATGGTTCTTCAACAGAAAAGACTCCATTTACGAGACCGTCACCGACAATAACGAGAGAATGTCATTCCTAAGAGCAACAGCGATAAACAAGTTAGTTGACTGTGTATCAAACGTCTTTATCGACAATTATGAAGACATTATGGATGGAACTTTCAAAAACAGCCTCGTTCATCATCTCCCTGAATTCGAAAACGACGCTCTTGAAAAGTGCAGAATATTCTCCTTGAAAAACATCTACAAACACCCATCCGTAGTTAAAGTCGAGCTGACAGGTTTTAACGTCATAGGCGAATTGCTTGATGAATTCGTGCAAGCTGCAGTACATCCCGAAAAGACATATAACAAAAAGCTTTTGTCTATAATACCTGAACAATTCAAAAACGACAAGGAAGACATGTATTCCCGCATCCAAGTCGTTTTAGATTACATATCAAATATGACCGATCTTTATGCAGTTCAACTATATAAAGACCTTAAAGGTGTGTGATATTTAAACTAAGCAATTATAATTTGATTGAAATGAAGAGGTTTTTTCTGCTAATATTTTTACCAATAATTTTAGGAGCATCTATCATATCCTGTTCAAAGATCAGCATATATTCGCAAGCAGAAACTCCTTATCATTACGGCATCTTGAAATCAGTCAACGACACCATAACAACACATCCCGAAGAAGCTCTGAAATTACTGCATAGCATCGATAAACCTATTATAGACAACGACTTCTTGGAACAAGAATTCCACGAATACCAAATACTCTTATCAGAAGCAAACTATAAAAACTTTTATAATCAGAGCAACCACAATGAGGTCATCAATGCAAGCAACTACTTCGACAGTCTGAACTTATTATATCCACAAGACACGGAAATCACATACCTCTATTCAAAATCACTCTATTACAAGGCTGTCGGTTTTGAAGAATTAGAGAAAACCAAAGAAGCCTTTAAAAGTTACCTGAAATCTCTCGAACTGTTAGAAAAGATAAATCTAAACAAAAAGAAAATAAACATAAAATCAGTCGATGAGATACAACATTTCAAAGCATTGATTTACACTCGCCTTGGCGACATTCTTTATTGGCATGACGTGTATGATGAAGCTATAGAATGTATCTCAAACGCCAATACATTATTTTACTTAGAAGAAAATCAAAACGCATTATCGAGAAACAACATCATTCTAGCCGTGATTTATGGCCTAAACTTCAATCACGATAAGGCACTCCACCACCTATCTTTAGCCGATTCCATATTGGAAATAAACAATGTTGACGGTTCGCTAAAAAATGACATCGAGAGAATCAAAGCTTCCGTAATGTACAATATAGGTTATAAAGACGAAGCATTCCACTCCGTTCTGAAGCAATACAAAACCCTCGACGATCCAAAACAAATCATGGAAGCTGCAGGCGTATTAGGTGATATGTATTACAGCAAAAAAGTTTACGACTCAGCTATATATTATTATGAGAAATACTTTCCTGACAACAAGTTTTCAAAAATAAACGCTGCTAACAACATTATTGAAATCAGCATCATAACCGGTAATAATGAACTCATTACAAAATATGCGCCTTCATTAGCCGAAGAAACAAATAAAGAAATAATGCTGTCTTCAATAAAAACAGAACTCACATCACTATACCATAAATACAGCATCAAAAAAGACACCAATACACTCTATAAAACAATATTCAAGCACTTAATCATACTATCAATAATAACAATTGCTATTTTTATTTTAGGATTAAATGCAATAAAGTTAAGAAAAAGAAAATACAACAGAGAAATTTCAGAAAAAAGCAATTATATAAATTCATTACAGAAGAAAATCGAAAAAACCTCATCTGAAAACAAACATATAAAATTACAGATTAAAAACCTTGAAGACGAAATAATTGACATCAAAAATAAGAATAGACTCGACTATGTGTCGTTCGAACAAAAAATAGATTCAATAAAAGGACAGCCAATCTTTAAAAGGCTTTACGACATCAGCACAAACAACAGCATAAAAACCAACACATTATATCCAGAGTTACAATTAAATGACTTTGAACAAAAGGAATTGATCGAGTTGTTCAACGCCACTTTAGACAACGGATTCAACAAGATTATCTCAGAACACAGAGGACTGAAATACCACGACTTGTTATATTTCTGTCTTTACATAATAGGCTTTGACGAAAAACATATTTCCGCGGTAACAGGAAAGACATATAATGCAGTATGGAACCGAACCAAGAAAATACAGGAAATTCTTGGCAGCGACAAGAATATCAAGGATATAATCAAAGACAAGCTGAAATATTAATATTCATTCCAGCTACTCATAACATCCAATGGTTTTCTAACCTTCTCTCTTGTTGGAGCATCTGGATATCCGACGCTTATCAACAATGGAATACGTCTATTTCTAACGCCCAATATCTTCTTTATCTTTTTCTCATCAAACCAGCCTATTATACATGTTCCCAAACCTAAGTCAGCTGCTTGAAGACAAAATTGATTTACAGCGATTCCAACATCAAACAAGCTATAATCCTTGTTTTTAATCATGCTGCCTATTGTCGACATAAAATTCTGCTTTTCAAGGACTACTGCTACAATAACAGGACATTGATGAGTAAACTTATTCATTCCAAGTCCAATGCTACATTCAGCGATCTGCTCTTTCTTTTCAAAGTCATCGACAACGACAAACTTCCAAGGTTGGGAATTATTTGCAGAAGGAGAAATCCTTGCTGTTTCAAGACACTGAATAAGTTTCTCTCTTTCAACGGCTTGATCTTTATATTTTCTATCGCTTTGACGTTTTTGTGCTAATTCCGCGAAACTGATGTTCTCTTTCATATTTGTAAATTTAGTAATAATAGTTAATCGTTAATTATTTTAGAATAGATCTGTTTAAGTCCGTCAATATGTTTATCTATTGAAAAAATCTGCCTAGTCTCCTCTTTTACAACTTGAGAAATCATTTTATAATCTTCCAGATTCAACAACACCTCCCTTGCCTTCATCGCGAAATCAAGGTCGTTATTATCTTCATAAAGCATAGCATATTTCCCATTAAACGTGATTTCCCTAATCATATCAGAATCATTTGCAACGACATTCACTCCTGAAGCCATCGCCTCTATAACAGGAATCGCAACAGTCTCTCTGCCAGAACTGTATACAAAAAGATCCAACTGACTCAGTATATTTGCATCATCCTGACGTTTCCCCATAAACGTTATATAATTATCCAAGCCTTGAAGTATATAATAATACTTACAAGCATTATAATTCGAATCATGCTCATCAACCTGATCTCCTGCCACGACACATGTGAAATTTCTTCCAGTTCTTCGCAGTTTCTTAACCATTTTGAAGACACTCATCATATTACGCTGAGGAGTAAAGTCGCCAATTGTAGCAATCAAATACCTAAGATCATCAATAAAGAACTCGTCTCTGACAGATTTATACTCAAAACCATCAAATCTTTTAAAGCAAAAGGCATGATATAATTTAGAGCATTTCTCCAATGAGATGTTATACGAATCGGCAAGATAATTTTTATGAGATTCCGATTGAAGAATGATACTATCAATCTTCTTTAATACGGTTTTATAAATATGGTTCTTAAATCCACTCAAGTCATCGTGGTAATAATAATCGGAGAATACCACTTTTACATTCAGTCCTCCAATAATTCTTGATACGAGATAAGCATCAATATAATCATAAACATGAATTACATCTATCTTATTTACTTTAATGAATCTTCTAAGTCTAAATAAATTTAGCAGAATGTTTCCAGAGGTATGCAAGCAAGGATAGTCAAAGAATTGGAAATCCTTTTTTTTTACATTTAATGAAATATCAAGTATCAGATTATTTATCTCGTATCGATATGGGATTGTATGTAAGAAAGTGACTCGCATAATAAAAAAAAAAATCCAGTTGTTAACCGGATTGCTTGTGCCCATGAGAAGACTCGAACTTCCAAGAGCTTAAGCTCACTACACCCTGAATGTAGCGTGTTTACCAATTTCACCACATGGGCATTAAGCTTTTGGTATTGTGCCCAGGACAAGAGTCGAACTTGCACGACGCATTCGTCACCACCCCCTCAAAGTGGCGTGTCTACCAATTTCACCACCTGGGCTTCAAAAACATTGCAAAGATACGCTTTTTTTCATTCCGCGCAACACTTTTGCAATGTTTTTTTTATTTTTTTCGAACATTTTTTATAACATACTAATACTTAATAAGTTTCCTTGTCCGATTGGTTTCTTCACCTATAACATTGATAAAATACGTTCCTCCTTTAAGATTTGACAAGAAAGCATTTACATTCGTTACATCAGTCTTATGATTATCAGTAGAATATATCATATTACCAATCATATCATACACCATAATAGCGACTTTTTCATCATTATTAAACATCAATTCCACCACTCCATTTGATGGATTTGGGAAGACTGAAAACAAGGATTTTTCATCAAAAATATCACAATCTTCCAAATTTAGCAGGCCAAGTGCCCTTCCAAAATCAGGAATTCCGTATCCATATTCGTTATTTGGAGTCGAGAAATTATCTGCAGATTGCTTCACTGCATCTCTGATTTTATGCTCAGGGAAATCTCTTTTTGCCTGCCAATAACAAGCTATCATACCAGATACAGATGGAGCTGCAAAGGAGGTGCCGTTACCTTCATAAAAATTATTTCCAGGAGACGCTACAGCAACAGCATAAGCAAAAGACATTACATCTGGCTTTATTCTACCATCATAAGTTGGACCAATAGAACTGAAACTAGTTTTTAAGCCATCAGCCTTCACCCCTCCTACCGTCAAAACATTCCTTCCATCACCAGGAGCGCCAACATAAGGGAACTTTGTATCTCCCTCATTACCTGCAGCCGCAACACACAAAATACCTCTTGAACTTGCAATTTCCGAACCTATTGTAATAACGCAAGTCTCACCATCAAAATCGCTATAGCCGTGTGAAGCATCAGGATCATCAAAACCAATATATCCTAATGAAGTGCTGATCATATCAATACCAAGACTATCCATATACTCTGCAGCAGAAACCCAATTGTATTCCTCAATAACATTCTCGCTATTTACATTCTCAGTTCTGCATAAAAAATACGAAGCTTTTGGCGCTGTTCCTACATATTTATTAGGTATATATCCAGCCATCAGACCAAGACAAGCCGTTCCATGATGGTCATCGGAGTAAACTATACCATTTTTATATACAAAGTCTCTTGTTCCGAGAAGACGATTCTCATCCCTCATATTTTGGAACGCATCATGAACATCTGCGCCCTCATAACCGCTATCACAAATGCCAATCCATATTCCTTCTCCTTGGTAACCCATTTCATGCAAAGACACGCCATTCAGAAGTTCAATCTGAGTTGCTGCATTTCCATAATGGCCTCGCAAGTTCTCTACCTCAAGTACATTTTCCACATTTGTCTCGTTAAAAAAGCTCTCTTGTTTCAACATCTGCTTTAAAGGTTCATCAAGCAAGGTGCGAGTCTTTTTAACAAAAGGCAAATTTTCAATAGCTTTTAGCACAGACTCGTCATAAGTCTCTATCGTAACTCCATTCAGCCACTTTGATGGATTCAAAATGGTAGCGCCAGCATTTTTCACTGCTTCAATATAAGAGGGGTTGACAGGAATATCCTTCTCGTCCAAAGCGATGTCATATTTCACACGTCTTTGTATGGCACGCTCACTCAGAAACTCTTCTGGCTTATCAATCGAATAAGGTGTATTGTTCTTGTCTGTAAATTGAACCCAGTATTTATCAGGAGCTATTTGGGCAAAAGAATTTACACCAATAATTAATAATGTTATAAACACAAACAATTTTCTCATAACTAGTAATTTTATTTTTCCGCAAATTTACAATCTTTACTTCAATTCATTAAATAATATTTTTCTTTTTAACAACAATTAACAATCGACATATTTTCTTAATTTTGCAAAAAATATTTGAGATGAGAATTGACATTATCACAATCTTTCCGGAAATGTTTGAAGGACCTTTTACGGAGTCTATTATTAAAAGGGCTATTCAAAAAGGACATGTTGAAATTCATTTGCACAATTTAAGAGACTACAGCACCGACAAGCACAAACGTGTCGACGACTATGCGTTCTCTTCTGGAGCCGGAATGGTGATGATGATTGAACCTGTCGACAATTGCATAAGCAAGCTTAAGTCAGAAAGAGATTACGATGAAGTTATATATATGAGTCCTGACGGCGAATTGCTAACACAGCCTCTCGCCAACCAAATGTCTCTATATAATAACATCATCATTTTATGCGGTCATTATAAAGGTATAGACGAACGTATACGCGAACACCTCATCACAAAAGAAATATCAATTGGAAATTATGTTTTATCAGGAGGCGAGCTCGGCGCAGCCGTCTTAACAGACAGCTTGGTGCGTCTTATTCCTGGCGTTTTGAGTGACGAAACTTCCGCTTTGAGCGACTCTTTTCAAAGCGGATTAGTATCACCTCCAGTATACACAAGACCTCGAGAATATAAAGGTTGGAATGTGCCCGAAGTTTTACTCTCCGGTAACGATATGATTATCAACGAGTGGAAATTAAACCAAGCCATTCAAAGGACCAAAGAAAGACGTCCAGAAATGTATGAAATATTGAAAAAAAATAATTCAAACAATTTGTAATTTGTATGCAAAAAGTTTGTATATTTGCACACTTTTTTACGGATAGGAATAAAGAACAAAAATTATATAATTATATCAGAAATGAAGAACGCGTTAATTCAATTTGTTGAAGATCAAGTACAAGTTAAGGATTTTCCACAGTTTAAAGCTGGTGATACAATCACTGTAACTTACAAAATCGTTGAAG
>JAZKYG010000114.1:0-3912 GCA_045612025.1 Bacteroidales bacterium | reverse complement strand
TATGTTAAGTAATATCAAGATTTGGAACAAAACCCAGAAATAAGGAAATGTGAGATATGTCGTGTAGTTCAACGAAGGATTATAAAGCGGATGCGCGCTGATGCTTATCGGCGAGGCGATGTTTTCCAAAGTCGCCTCATCAATACCGAGGAAGTCTACGCTTTGTTGTAAAGGCTCGACAGCGATGATTCTTAATACGTTAAGAAAACCTTGCAGCACCTCGGAACCGACGCTGAGAAAGGCGTAATGATAACAAAGCGTGAGGCTGGTGTTTCTGTTGGCATTGACGTCAGCCTCGAAGTCATTCGGTATTATGAGATATCCGTAAATCTCCTTTGAGAGAAGTGCGTCGCGAGCCTCGGCGGTGTTAGGAAGCACCTGTGTCACACGAATTTCGGGCACCGCCGAGCATAGCCGCGTGATGTTACGCGACATACGGCTGTCGTCCTCATCCACGATGGCGACAGGAAGCTCGTTGATCATGCCATCACCGAAAATCGTCGTCATGAAAAACAAGGCGAACAATGGAAATATCAAAGCCGTGAAAAGATAAAGAGGCTTAGATATCAATACCTTACACTCCCTTATCACAACACCCCAAAAACCACCTTTCATAAATTCATAATGCATAATTCATAATTTTAGACACACTTCGATAAGCTCAGTGACCAACTCCTAACTCCCAACTCCTAACTCCTAACTCCCAACCGTAATCAACCCCGACATCCCCGCTCTCAACCCATCAACTTTCATCGCTGGAACTGCTTGTATCTCAAAGGTTCTGAGGTCGTAGCCTCCAGTGTCTTTCGTCGCTTTCCATGTGGCGAAGCTGCCGAGAGGCGAGATGTGGTTGATGATGAATGGCACTTCTTTCAGACCCAGAGCCGGGATGTAACATAATATCGTTCCGCCCATCTTGAAATGCGGGAGAAGGTCCTCGCGTACGTTCAGCACCAGATACGGATTGTCGATGTCGAGTATCGTCATGACGGAAGTGCCTATCGAGGTCAACTCGCCTTCGTTCAATGAGATAGAAGCCACTTCTCCGGATATCGGCGACGTGAGCTTCGCGTCGCTGAGCAATGCCTTTACGACCTCGCTGTTGTTCTGGGCAGCCACTGCCATCGCTCTTGCTGACTCCTTGTCCTCTTGCTGCGCGCCATCGACTGCAATCTGATACTGATAATACGCTGCGCGTTCAGCCGCCAATGCCGACTTATAAATCGCCTCCACTTCGTCACGGCGTTGCTTGCTCACGATGGAGTCTTCATACAAAGCCCTGATTCTGTTGTATGTCGTTTTCGCCAGCTTCAAATCTGCTTTCGTGCCGTCCCATAATTCTTTGGCTATGGAAACCAACTCCTTACGAGAGCCAGCGTCAATCTTGTCGCTCTGCAGCGATGCCGCGTTTTCCAGTGCTTTCTGCGCTTCATATTCAGCAATGACTTCCCTCGAAACGATGTGAACCAAAGTGTCTCCCTCGCTGACTCTCTCGCCTTTCTTGACATAAATGCTCTCAATCCGTCCCGGCAACAAACCAGAAATACTGTATTCCTCAGCCTCAATCTGACCCTGCAACACAATCTCCTTCTCCTTCATAAGAAAAATCCCCAGAATGGATAATGTCAATATTATCAACAAGATAACTACAAACAAGACGAATAATGTTTTATTAGATACTTTCATGTTTTTAATTGTTATGTCAACGGTCAACAGTCAACAGTCAACGGTCAACAGTCAACGGTCAACAGTTTTTTTAATCATTCTTATTTTTTAATTCTATATTTTTCATTCTACATTAGCCCTTTGCCATTAGTCGTTATTCATTTGCCAAAATTCTGAAGTTCTAAAATTCTAGAATTCTAAAGTTCTTTTTGGGCGTTCCGCTACGCGTCGGGCTTTCCGCTATATCTTTTTCCGCTCCGCTTCAAAAGGATGCCGCTCCAATCCCTAACGCACTTAGCAGCTGCTAATTCAAAGCAGCTCTCCTCAACTCCCAACTCCTAACTCCTAACTCCCTAAAAACGATTCAAAATATTCCGGAATCCCACACAGACAACACAGATTCGCCAGAGCAATGTCGTATTCAAAATATGTCGTCAACAAGAGTAGGTTCGTCTTATTGACAAGGTTAAGAGCGTCAAGGACTTGCTGTGAGGAGCATAGTCCTTCTGTGAAGGATTTCTTCCTGATGCGATATACTTCCTGCGCGAGTTCTAAAGATGACTGCAGCTCGCTCGCGTTGATGCATGCCTGTTTTAGATTCGCATGCCATTCATCCACCGCGACTTCAACATCATTTTTCAACGACTGCTGTGTCTCTGCGATGATTTCGGATTCTATTTTTGTAAGTTGTATGTTACGTTCTCTCGCCAAACCGTCGAAGATGTCCCAGACAAGATTGACGCCGCCGATAGTGTTGGGAACCAAGTTTTTAGGAACCTGATAAGAAGCGATGGTCTGCTTGCCGTAAATGGAAATCACAGGATAATAATTCGACTGACTCAATCGTAGATTAGCCTTTGAAATATCATCGTGTAAATCAGCCTGCTGGAAGACGTAGGCGTTTTCTTTCATCATATCCTTGAACCACTCCAGTTGCGGATATTTCTCATTGATAAACAGTGGAGTAGAAGTGGCTATTAGCTGTTGGCTGTTGGCCATTGGCTCTTGACCATTACCCAAGGACTGTTGACTGTTGTCCGTTGTCTGTTGACCCAATAAAAAGGACAGCGCTTCTCTAAGGACTTCTGCTTGGTTTTCAGCGTCTTTGAGGTTTCTCTCGCTTTCGTCGAGAGCGACTTTCACAATGAGACGTTCCGCCTTGTCGAACATGCCGATAGCCTCCATTTTAAGAGCCTGCGAATAATGATTGTTGGTCATCTCGTGAGTCTCTTTCAAGACTTTAATCATTGATTCGGTGAGACTTAAAGAGAAGTAAATGTTGACGAGTTCAAGATATTTCGTAGCCCCGATAGATTCTTTGTTGATTTCAGATAAAGCCTCGTTGCTCTTGGCTAATTTATTGGCGTACAATCTTTTCTTTCCAGTAAATATTGGATATAAAATCTCCACGTCAATAGAGCCGAAGTCATCTTCTAATATCGGCACATCGAAGGAAAGGTCGCCGAGGCCGTTGGAGATATAGTTGAGAATCTCAGGTACGAGAGGCGTCTCGGCATATTTTTCCTTAAAAGGTTCAAGCAGAGAAGCATATTCTTGAGAGACGCCGATTTTATTCGACATCAAGGTGTAATCGGCAGTCATTGTGATAGTAGGAAGCCAGCTCGCGTTTATCAGCTGCGACTGCCGTTTTGCGAGCAGCGTACTTTTCTCAGCAGCCTTTATCGTCGCATTATTCTCCAACATCATATCGACCGCCGTCCGGAAATCAATGCCATTGTTTCTATCCAACTGACTGCCGACAACCGACTGTTGTCCGTTGACTGTTGTCTGTAGACATAAAAATAATATGAAAAAGTAAAAAGGTTTCATAGATCAAGATTTGTGACCTATAAACCGATGAAAGCGCGATATTGTTTGAAGAGAGGAGAAATAAATTTATAAGATTAAAATTTAGAATTAAAGTACAATGTTCAAACTTCTCCAAGTTCCTTCTCAATGTCTTCAATGCTTGGCAAAGTGCTTTTGAAATCCTTAGGGAATAATTTCGACAGTTCATATTCAGAAATGCCAAGAGGATTGTTGTAACCTTCGAGCGCGTAATGCGCCATGACATCATCTTTATCCTTGCAAATCAATAATCCAACTGTTGGATTGTCACCATCTCTTTTAAGTACATGATTTGCGCAAGATACATAACCACTTAACTGACCTAGAAACGAAGGTTCAAATTTCTTGGTTTTGATTTCAATGACGACATAACAATGTAAGTGAGTATTATAGAAAAGC
>JAZKYG010000113.1:0-8591 GCA_045612025.1 Bacteroidales bacterium | reverse complement strand
CCTCTGATGGCGTTGGTGCCGCGGTCGTAGATGGTACGCATGCTGCCTGGAGTCCAGTCGGCGGCAGGGGTGAAGTAGAGTTCTCCGTATCTGATGTGCGAGTCGGCGGCGTAGGTGATGTAGTTGGAACCGTCGACGGATGCGCCTTTGGTTACGAGGAAGTTCGTACAAGCTTGAGAGTCAATGTTTAATAATATGATAAACATTGCTAATAATAATGATTTCAATTTTCTCATATTTAATATTTTTTTATTTACAAAGATAATTAAAATGACTATAATTCTGTATTTTTGTAAAAAATTAAGCAATGAAATATCAGACAACACCATTAGCGGAGAGACTGCGTCCTACTTCTTTGGATCAATATATTGGACAAGAACATCTTGTGGGTGAGAATGCCGTTTTGCGTCGTGCAATAGCGAGCGGACGAATCCCATCTATGATATTCTGGGGGCCTCCTGGTGTTGGCAAGACGACTCTTGCTTCTATCATTTCCAAACAGGTCAAGCGTCAGTTTTATGTGCTTAACGCTGTGAGCAGCGGCGTCAAGGAGGTGCGTGAGGTGTTCGACAGAGCGCGCATGGCTCCTGACACTCCGATATTATTCATTGATGAAATCCATCGTTTCAGTAAGTCGCAGCAGGATTCATTGCTTAATGCTGTTGAGAAGGGACTCGTAATATTAATAGGTGCTACAACGGAAAATCCGAGTTTTGAGGTCATCTCGCCATTGCTTTCTCGTTGTCAGGTCTATGTCATGAAATCGTTGGAGAAAAGTGACTTGGAGAAACTGATTGACATTGCAGTTCCGGTACTGGAAGACGACTATAAGAAGAAAATCGTCATACAAGAGAGAGAGGCGCTCATGCATATCAGCGGCGGTGATGCCCGTAAGTTGTTGAATGCAATGGATTTGGTCGTCGGTATGATGAGCGAGACTGCTACTGATGAGACGCTGACGATAACTAATGAGGTCACAACGCAGTATATTCAAAGTAATTTATTGAAGTATGATAGGCAAGGGGAGATGCATTACGACATCATCTCTGCTTTCATCAAGTCGATGCGCGGCTCAGACCCTAATGCTGCAGTTTATTATCTCGCTCGCATGATTGAGGCTGGCGAAGACCCATTGCTTATCGCTCGCCGTATGCTGATACTCGCTTCTGAAGATATAGGCAACGCTAATCCTAATGCGCTTCTGCTTGCTAACACTTGCTTCGATGCGGTTAACAAAATAGGTTTTCCGGAGAGCAGGATAATCCTTTCACAGACTGCCATTTATCTTGCTTCATCGCCAAAGAGCAATGCTTCTTATATGGCTATCAATATGGCTCAGGATTTGGTGCGTAAGACCGGTAACCTCAGTGTGCCTATGCATCTGCGTAACGCTCCTACAAAACTGATGAAGGATTTAGGTTATAAGGACGGATATAAATACGCTCACGACTATGAAGGCAATTTCGTGGAACAAGAATTTCTCCCTCAAGAGATATCTGGCACTAAATTATATCAACCGCAGAACAACCCTCGCGAAAGAGAACTACAGAACTCGTTGAGAAATAAGTGGAAAGAAAAATACGGGTATTGATATAGTTAGTAGAGACGTTTCAATGCAACCATAAAAATAAACACACATTGAAGCATCTTTTGAGTTAGGAGTTAGGAATGAATGTAGAGACGTTTCAATGTTTCCTTTAAAATAAACACACATTGAAGCGTCTATATAATTGGAAGTTATTCTGAAATTTTGAGATTTTGAATTTCTGAATTTATTTTCAAAACCTGTGGCATAATCTCTTCAATTCCGTCATTATTAATAATGTAATCGGATTTGCTGATTTTTGTCTCTTCATCCCATTGGAGTCGCATTCTTGAGCGTACGTTTTCTTCATCGCAGTTGTCGCGTTCCATCGCTCTTTTAACTCTTACATCTTCAGGCGCTGATACGAAGATGATTTTGTCAAATTGCTTGTCGAAGTTTTTCTCAAACAGAATCGCGGACTCAAACAAGACGTAGTCTGATGTCTGTCGTTCGCACCATTCGTCAAAGACTTGGTTTAATTTAGGATATAATAATGTTTCAATAAACTTCAGTGCTTCTGGATTTTGAAAGAGATGATAGGAGAGTAGTTTCTTGTTGAGGTTTCCATCTGCGAAATAAACCTCTTCACCGAAACGCTCGATGATATCGTTTTTAACATCAGGAAGGAAATATAACTTCTTTGTCTCTTCGTCAGAATGAAAGGTGTTTATTCCTAATTCATTGAATATCTTGCATACGTAACTTTTGCCACTACCAATGTTGCCGGTTATTCCTATGCGTTTAATTTTCATTTTTCTCAATGATGATATATTCAACTTCTTTAGGTTCTATGCTGATTATTCTAGTGTTGTTAGGGTAGTCGGTGAGGTATATTGGGAGGAAATTGTTGTCAGGGTTGATGTCGGCTGTATCAATGTTGACTTTAAACGAATTCTCTTTTATGATGTTATAGTCGGTCAATGATACTATATATTTAATCTTAACCTTGTCAGGGAAAAGTCTTAAGTTTTCTTTTGAATTATTGATGATTGGCACGTTAGCGACAGCTTCAGTATATTTCTCAACAAAGATTTTGATGTTGACATCTTTGTGATTTGCGTTTACCATATCATCGAGTTTGAGTGGTATGTTGGTATCAATGTTTTGGTTTATGTTTCTTAAGGTAAGGTTTTGTGTATAGACGTTGTCTATTTCTGAAATCTTATTCTTTGGTCCGTAAATAGTGACGGAATCAGGTGTCAGTTGTATCTTGCCGATTCTGTTGTATTGTTTCTCGTATGTGAGGTCTGCATTAGGGAAGATCTTTACTCTGATGGAATCGAGTTGTTCCATATTAAGTATAATTCTGTTTTCATCGAATGAGATTTCGCTAGGTTCCAATGTGAGGAAGTTGGCTATCTTTTCTTTGGCATAGCTGCTGTTAAAAGAGTAGGTGCTTTCGCCGTCTTTATGCAAAGGCACCTCCTCTAATGAGATGTCAACTTTACGTCTTGAAATTGGTTTGAAATAATAATTAAGTAATTCAAAACCGCTTGTAGATAAAGTGACTTTAATTTTTTGTGTACCGTTTGTAAGAACAAGGTCGGCAGGTGTGTTTTTGATGTTAATGGTAAGAGGTTCTGTTACAGTATAATTGCTTGATAACTTGATCAATAACCAAAACAATGCAGCGATGACGACAAATATCATCATGCTGCTGAACTGTTTGAATGTCTGTGAATCGTTATTCTTTCTTACCATTGTAAAAGACAGATTTATGCTGCGCCACCTACTTGGCTTGCGTTAGGAACGATAGCTGATTTTTCGAATTCGATCTTTGTGTTGTGGTCAACGCTAACAAGAACAGTGTGTTCTCTAACTTCTTCAACTTTACCGTGGATACCGCCGATTGTAACGACTTTATCACCTTTTTGAAGGTTGTCGCGGAATTTTTGTTGTTCTTTAGCTCTCTTGTTTTGTGGACGGATGAAGAATAACCAGAAAACAACGAAGATTAAGATAATCATAAAAATTCCTGACCATGAGGATTGTTGTTGTGCTGCTTGAAGCAAAGTAATGTTTAAAGCGTTCATAATTATTTATTTAAAATGTGTTAATATTTTCTACTTGTGCCTTTATTCTTAAAATTGTCTCAGAAGGATTTGTGTTGGCTTTTACGATAAGTCGTTTGTTTTGAAAGCCTTTATGTCCTTTGCTGTCGTACGAGATGGTGATTTTACCGCTATCGCCTGGCTTGATTGGGTCTTTTGTGAATTCAGGTGTTGTGCAGCCGCATGTCTTTTCAATGCTTGAGATAATCAAAGGTGCGTTGCCAACATTCTTGAACTTGAAAGTATAGCTTACTTGTTCACCTTGTAAAATCTTTCCGAAGTCATGTTCTGTCTTTTCAAATTTGATAGCAGGAGTGCTACCTTTCTTGCTGCCTTCTGCTGAACTTGTATTGTTGACTAAACTTGTACTTAAGTTATCATTCTTTGTCTCACAAGAAACCAAAACCAATATTACTATCAATGACAAAATAAATCTTTTCATCCTTCTTATTTACTATTTAACGTTTTTTTATAATAATTGTTCAATTTATAATTCTTAATTATACGCATCAATAACTCCTAACTCCTAACTAAAAAATCACCTTCCGCTGCCAAAAATCGCAACAGAACCTTGATAACGATGATTGTCTTGCTCGCCTATACATTCCAATACGTAGAAATATGTTCCGTCTGGAAGTTTGCCGCCGTCCCAGTCATTGTTATAGTCGTCTGATTTATATACAATTCTTCCCCATCTGTTAAAAATAGTCAATTGTGTTTTGAGGTAATAGTCCTTTAATGGGTTGTATGACTCAAACTCATATCCTCTTGTGGTTTCTTCTTTCTCTTCATCACTGCCGCCTGTTGGGTCATTGTCGATGATAAAGAAATCATTTATGCCGTCGCCGTTAGGAGTGAAGATGTTTGGTATCTTCAATTTGACAGGCAGGACGATGATATTGCTTGAGAATGTTGTGTCACATCCGTAATCTGCAGATTTTACTGTAAGTTCCACTTTGAATGACTGTCCTGATTTAGAAACTTGTGTGTAGACATTCGTTGGTTCCTGTTCGATGGATGTGCTTGTTATCTCGTTTGGATTGTCAGGATTGTCGTAGAAAGTCCATGACCAAGAATTATATTCTATGGAATCGATGTCGCCTTCAAAACCGAATTTTACATAAGGGTTTTGTATGTAAGCAGTATCCTGAGGATCTGAAATTATTTCCAATGATGGGTTAGGGTAGGCTCTTGGTGTGAAGGTTGCAGTCTGTACGCAGCTGTCGCCGCTTGCAGTATAGCCTGTTACGTTGACATAATATTCTTTCCAAGCTTTTAATCCGATGGCTTCTTGTGGGTTGCCTGGATTGGTCCAGATGTTTTCACCGTTGCTTGACTCCCATTCGTATGAGAATGACTCGTATCCTTTGCCTGATGCGGTGGCAATGACTTTAGCGTTCTGTCCGTTTTCTGCATTGTTGTTGCTGCATGTCAGCTGTGTCTGCTCAAACTCTATCTCAAATTCATTCATCATCGTAACAATGATCTCGCTGCTGCATTCTTCCCCTGTTTGAGGGTTTGTGACTTTCACACTATAAGTTACATTGTTTTCGGTGACAGTTATGTTTAAAACGAAGTCTGTCTCGCCGGTTATTTCAATTCCGTTTTTGTACCATTGATATGTGTAGTCGTAAGATTTATCACTGACCTCAAAACTAATCTCTTCTCCGTAGCATAATGGCATGCTGAAACCTTCTGGCATTTTGATTTCACAATTCATCTGTGCCTTTAGACTGAATGAACTGACAATGAAAAATAACAATATGACTATCTTGGAAAAAACTTTGTTTCTTATGTTTTTATTCATTTCTGAAAATACTTTTTGATGTTTGCAAAGATAAGAAAAAACTATATATAAATAATGTGAAACTTACTCATTTATTGTCATATTTTGAAAAAATAATCTTTGTTTGTGGATGAGGAATTTTCTCTGTTTGATTGTTTAAACCGATGGTGACAAAATGTCATTTTCATCTGAATGGAAATACTTTTGATAGGTGGAAAAACAAACAACAAAAAAATAACAAAATGGATTTTAATCAGTTTACAATCAAATCTCAAGAGGCAATAAAGAATGCTGAAGAGATTGCTAAATCGAATGGAAATCAATCAATTGAAAATGTACATCTTCTCAAGGCTTTGATAAAGTCTGACGATTACCTCATACCAAATCTGTTTAATAAGCTAGGTGTCAATGTTGAAATCTTTAATCAGGTTTTGGATAAGTCGATAGCTTTATTGCCAAAAGTTCAAGGTGGAAGCTTTTATCTCTCAAACGAAGCGAACAAGGCTCTTCAGAATGCCTTGCAGGAAGCCAAAGGTATGGGCGATGATTATGTGTCAATAGATCATATCTTGCTTGGTGTTTTCGATACAGCATCGACAGCTTCTAGGATTATGAAAGATAATGGCTTGACACGTAAGGATCTGGAAGATGTCATTCGTCAGCTTCGTAAAGGAAAGAAAGTTGACAATCCTCATTCAGAACAGAATTATGATTCGTTAAATCGTTATGCTCGTAACTTTAATGAGATGGCCTCTTCTGGAAAATTAGATCCTGTCATAGGCCGCGATGAGGAAATAAGAAGAGTGCTTCAGATATTGTCGAGAAGAACCAAAAACAATCCTATTTTGATAGGAGAGCCTGGCGTGGGTAAGACTGCTATCGCAGAAGGTCTCGCTCAAAGAATAGTCAGCGGTGATGTCCCTGAAAATCTGCAGTCTAAAAAAGTTTATTCTCTTGATATGGGCGCACTTATCGCTGGCGCAAAATATCAGGGCGAGTTTGAGGAACGTCTGAAGAATGTAGTGAAGGAGGTCGTTGACAGTGAAGGTGAGATAATTCTTTTCATTGATGAGATACATACTCTCGTGGGTGCAGGAGCATCTAACGGCGCGATGGACGCTGCTAATATCTTGAAACCGGCTCTTGCTCGTGGTGAACTGCAAGCTGTCGGCGCTACGACATTAAATGAATATCAGAAATATTTTGAAAAAGACAAGGCTCTTGAACGTCGTTTCCAGATAGTTATGGTGGATGAACCTTCCGAAGAATCGGCTATTTCAATCCTAAGAGGTCTTAAGGAAAAATATGAGAACCACCATCAGGTTAGAATACTGGATGAGGCTATAATAGCTGCCGTAGATCTTTCAATTCGTTATATCTCCAATCGTTTCCTTCCGGATAAAGCCATCGACCTTGTCGACGAAGCAGCGTCTCGTCTGAGACTGCAGATCAATTCTTTGCCTGAAGAGCTTGAGAACATAGAACGTAAGATTCGCCAGCTGGAGATTGAACGCGAGGCGATTAAACGCGAGAACGACACAAGGAAAATAGAAGAGCTTTCTAAGGCGATAGCGGAACTCAGTGACGAGCGTTCTAAGATTAAGTCTCGATGGGAGACGGAGCGTTCATTTATAGAAAAGATCCAGAATGAAAAGAAGAATATAGAACGCTATCGTTATGAGGCAGAAATCGCAGAGAGGGAAGGAAATTATGGCCTTGTGGCAGAATTGCGTTATGGAAAGATTCCTGCTTCAGAGTTGGCGATAGAAAACACTAAGGAGGAATTGAAGAAGGTCCAGGGTGATAATCCTTTAATTGATGAAGTCGTTAATGCTGAGGATATCGCGGAAATCGTTTCTCGCTGGACTGGCATTCCTGTAAACAAGATGTTGCAGAGCGAGCGCGAGAAGCTTCTTAATCTAGAAAAAGAATTGCATAAACGTGTCGTTGGTCAGGATGAGGCTATCGTTGCTGTGTCTGATGCGATACGTCGTAGCAGGGCAGGACTCCAGGATGCACGCCGTCCTATAGGTTCTTTCATTTTCTTGGGAACGACGGGCGTAGGTAAGACTGAACTTGCCAAGGCTCTTGCGGAATTTCTCTTCGATGACGAGAATAATATGGTGCGTACCGATATGTCGGAATATCAGGAACGTCATTCGGTTTCCAGTTTGATAGGGGCGCCTCCGGGATATGTCGGCTACGACGAAAGCGGACAGCTGACTGAAGCAGTACGTCGTAAGCCTTATTCCGTAGTGCTTCTCGATGAGATAGAAAAAGCACATCAGGATGTTTATAATATCTTGCTTCAGATACTAGATGACGGTCGTCTGACTGATAACAAAGGTCGTTTGGTTGACTTCAAAAACACTATCATCATCATGACATCTAACATCGGAGCGATGGCGATACAGGAGATGATGACTAAGAACGAAGAACTAAGAGCTAAGAACGAAGAACTTGAGACTCAAAGCTCAAAGATTACTGCTCAAAACTCAGACGCTGACTTTGACGAAATGCGTAATAAGGTGATGGAAATATTGCGTCAGTTTATGAAACCTGAGTTCTTGAATCGTATTGACGATATTATTATGTTTACGCCATTGTCAAAGGAACAGATTATAAACGTTGTCTCAATGCAGTTCCATTCGTTGAAGAAGATGTTGAAGAAAAACGATATCGATATTGAGATGACATCTGAAGCGATGAAACATATTGCGGAGACGAGCTACGATGTGCGTTATGGCGCACGTCCTGTGAAACGAATGATGCAACGTGAACTTATCAATGACCTGTCGAAGATGATATTATCGGATAAAGTCAATAAGGAAAAGCCAATTATCGTCGATTACGATGGGGAAGGGATTGTGTTTAGGAATTAGGAATTAGGAATGAATAATTGTAGGGACGTGGCTTGCCGCGTCCTTTTTTTCGTGTAATTTCGTGTGTTTAGAGGAAACAAAAAAAATCCGCCGAATATTCGACGGATTCTCTTTTATTTAAGATTAGCGGACAGCTTAAGCTTCAACTTCTGTTGTTTCTTCTGCTGCTGGAGCTTCTTCTGTTGCTTCTGCGCTTTCTGCTGCTGCAGCTGCTTCAGCTTCTGCTCTTCTCTTTGCTAATTCAGCGATACGTGCTTCATTAACTTTAGCTTCTGCTTCTAATCTTT
>JAZKYG010000112.1:0-3412 GCA_045612025.1 Bacteroidales bacterium | reverse complement strand
GCAGCTATACTTCCTGTAATAGCTCCAATTGTATCGCTGTCACCTCCAATTGATATACCTAACTTTATTGCAGATTCATAATCATGACTTTCTAAAAATGCAATGATTGCTTCAGGACAGGTTTCTTGACATGTTTCATTGAATTTATAAACTTTCCTGATTTCATCGCATGTTCTACTTAAATTGTAATTAAATTTTTGTTCTATATATTCTTTGATAAATGCTTTTGTGTTGCCTGTTTTTGCAAGATATATTGCAGCAGCAACGCTTTGAGCTCCTTTTATTCCTTCCAGATGATTGTGTGTAACTTCTGCACTCTGTTCTGCTAATAACAATGCATTCTCAATGGAATCTGCATAGAATCCACAAGGACTGACACGCATTGCAGATCCATTACCGAAACTATTATAAGCAGGCAGCAATTCTCTAGAGAACAACCATTGAAAAAACATTCCACCATAACCTCTATTAGGGTATTTGTGCCCCCATTCTCTCATATATGTGGATAACTCTTTTTGTGTATGGTCTTTATTTGTAATCCAATCAGCAACAGCTATAGTCATAACACTGTCATCTGTGAAAAAGCAGTTGTCATTAAAAAGTTGAAAATCTGTTGAACGATAATTGTTAAATTCAAAACGAGAGCCTACAATATCGCCAATGATAGCGCCGATAATTCCTTTATTATTCATATTATTAATTTTTAAAATTCTAATCTAAAACCTTTACTTTTTAATTCTGCATATTTTTCAGAATTGAAATGATACATTATCGGAGTTCGTCGTGATGCGTCTTTTGCACGTTCTTCAACTTCAGTTAGAATTCCTAATTTGTTCATTTTGTTATAGAAATTACGTCTGTCGAATTTAATTCCTAAAATTGCTTCGTATAAGTTTTGCAGTTCTGACATCTTGAATGTTTCAGGTAATAATTCAAAACCTACAGGTTCGAAGCAAATACGTTCTTTTAATTTGTTCATAGCCTTGCGAAGAATGAGGTCGTGGTCGAAGGCGAGACTCGGAACTTCATCTAATGTGAACCATTGAGCAGCATCAGCATCATCGTTGCCTTTTACTTCAGATAATCTTACCAATGCATAATGTGCTATTGTGATGACGCGTTCGCGAGGGTCTCTGTTAACATTTGTAAAAGTGTAAAATTGTTCAACAGCAACATATTTCAATCCTGTTTCTTCTTCCAATTCACGACGAGCGCATTGTTCTGCTGTTTCATTCATATTCATAAAACCACCAGGAAATGCCCAAGAACCTTTATATGGATCTATGCCACGTTGAATCAATAAAACTTTTATGTTGATGCCGTCATAACCAAATATAACACAGTCTGAAGTGACGGCAGGGTGAGGATATTTGTAACAAAATTTTAATTCTTCCATATAATTGCGTAATTTTTGCGCAAAGATAATAAAGAATTTTTAATTGTCAATATGTAATGTGTGAAAATTACGCAAAAAAATGTGTGATGAATTTAATCTTCCAAATAATAATCTATTGTTGTCACAACTCTTACCTTTTTAATATAAGGAGTAAATTCATCTCTATCAGTGATGCTGAACTGACCTTGTGATGCACGTTTTATCTTTCCTAATTTGCTGTCGCTGTCGGAAGCAAATTTATCGCCGGCAGCACGGGCGTTCTTAGTTGCTTCTTCAATCATCTGAGGCTTGATGCTGTTCAAATCGGTGTACTCGTAACGTACATTGTACATATAATCGCCGCCGCTTATAGCTATGCCTTGTTTTAATAATTCGCTTTGTTCGTTTATAAGTCTTCTTACCAAATCAACATTATTGGTAGTGACGATAATGACTTGCGTTGCGATATATCTGAAGTCGCTTTTATTTGAGGAATATCTGTCTGCGTTAAGGTCAATCAATTCCGGAGCGTTAATGCTTATTTCGTTATCATTTAAACCATTGTTTTGAAGGAATTTGACAATAGTACTGTTGTTTGAATTTATCTCATTATAAAGAGAGTTTAAGTCATTCCCAACTTGTTTGTACATAAGAGGCCAAGTGACTTTGTTTGCCATGACTTCCATTTCAGCGAGGCCTTTGACATTAACGACGCGATCTTTGTTAGAAAAGCCATCTAAACCGTTTTTAAGAAACAATCCCATCAGAAATAATCCTGCTGTGATGATAATAGATTCAATAATGTAATTCTTCATAAAACAACCTTTTTTATTATTAACAAAAGTAATGTAAAATTGTTATGAAATTGGGTTGTTTTGTACAATTTTAAATATTGATTAAATAAAAAAGACGTGAATTATCACGTCCAAATATTTTTTATCTGCAAATCTCTGCCATAATTATCGCAGCTGCAACAGAAGCGTTCAGTGATTCTGTCTGGCTTCCTTTCTCTCTTGGAATGTGAATAGGAGAGGTGACAAGTGGTAGAACGTCTTTTCTTATTCCATGAGACTCACTACCGATGATAATGATGCCATTTTTCTTTTCAATCTTCTTTGTGAAGATATTTTCACCATCCATTAAGGCCCCGTAGATTGGAGATGCAGAGTCTGCATTGTTGTGTCTTTGTGTCTCTATCAAGAATTCTCTTAAGTCTGTTTCAACGACTTTAATTCTGAAGATGGAACCCATTGTAGATTGTATTGTCTTGGCTTGCCATGCATCTGCGCAATCGTTGCTGCAAACTATTTTATTTATTCCGAACCAGTCTGCAGTTCTAATCATTGTTCCGAGGTTCCCTGGATCATTGATGCCGTCTAGAGCGAGAATGAATTCGTTTTCGGCATCTACAGGATTTATGTTAAAAGAAGGAGTGTGCGCTGTCGCGATGATTCCTGGAGGCGTCACCATACTACTCATCTGTTCCATTTGTTTTGCATTGACGATTTCGTATGACTTAAGAGTAGCTGCTATTTCAGGGAACTTCTCCAGCCATGTCTCAGTGACTAAAATGTTCTCAACTTTAATATCAGATGCAAGGAGTTCGCTTACGAGTTTGTTGCCTTCTACGACAAACATCTTGTTTTCCTTACGGAATTTTGTCTGTTTGAGAGATTGTATGAATTTTATGTCGTTTTTTGTTATCATGTTAATCGGTAGAGACGTATCAATGATGAGTTTATAAATGATAATGTTTTTTTTGTATAATGATTACATCATTGATTCGTATGTATATTTTTTAAAAAAAAGCCGAAGAAGTGATTTCTTCGGCTCTAAATACAAAAAACCTTAATATGAAAAATTTCAGTTTAGGATTATTCAGCGAAAACTTCAAATGAGATTTCAACAGATACTTCTTTGTGTAATCTTACAACAGCTTTGTAAGTACCAACTTCTTTAATGCTGTCTTCTTTGATTATGATCTGTTTGCGGTCTACTGTTAAGTCTTTAGCTTCTTTAATAGCGTTAGCTATTTGA
>JAZKYG010000111.1:0-1668 GCA_045612025.1 Bacteroidales bacterium | reverse complement strand
ATAACCTAAAGATTAACGTAGGTCGTCATTCGACGACCTTTTTTGTATATAAGCCATGAAGAAAATCACAGACTTTCGTTTAATAGAGAAAAAAGAATGGGCAAAGTCGACATATCTTTTGCTTCAGTCTGACGAGCCTCTAGAAGAAATCAAGGCAGGACAGTTTGTGCAGGTCCGCGTCGATGATGCACAGCACACTTATCTTCGTCGTCCGATATCAATTCACGACGTCGACTATCAAAATCGTACAATAACATTATTGGTTCAAAGAGTAGGTGAGGGTTCTAATAAAATCGCTGACACAGAACTCAACGACACCTTAAATATAATATATCCTCTCGGCAATGGCTTCACAATGCCGGAAGATAAAACTAAAAGCGTCATCCTCGTCGGTGGCGGCATCGGCATTGCTCCGTTGTATTACCTCGGCAAGATGTTGAAAGAGAATGGCGTTGAACCACAGTTCTTGCTCGGTGGCCGTTCAAAGAGCGACTTGATAATGCTTGAAGATTTTGAGTCTGTCGGTAAGGTGTATATCACAACAAACGACGGCACTTTAGGCGAACAAGGTTTCGTGACAGAACATTCAATCTGGAAAGAAAAGAAATTTGACATGATCTATACTTGCGGTCCTAAGCCAATGATGATGGCTTTGACCAAGATGGCTCGTGAAAATAATATCGACTGTGAAGTCTCATTGGAAAACCTCATGGCTTGCGGTCTCGGCGCTTGTCTCTGCTGCGTGGAAAACACCATCGAAGGCAACGTATGTGTTTGTAAAGAAGGTCCTGTAATCAATATAAATAAATTGTTATGGTAAACGAAACAATACAACTCGGTAAAGGTCTCACATTGAAGAATCCTGTGATGACGGCATCAGGAACCTTCGGTTATGGCGAAGAATATGCCGACTTCATCGACTTGTCACAAATCGGCGGCATTCTCGTCAAAGGTACAACATTGAATCATCGTGAAGGAAATCCATATCCTCGTATGGCTGAGACTCCTTCAGGAATGCTCAACGCTGTAGGACTTCAAAACAAAGGCATCGAATATTTCGTTGAGACTATATATCCAAGAATCAAAGATATCGACACAAATATAATCGTAAACGTTTCAGGTTCAACGATAGAAGACTATTGTGCAGTGGCTGAGAAAGTCAACGCTTTGGAAAATATCCCTGCTATCGAACTTAACGTTTCTTGCCCTAACGTAAAACAAGGCGGCATGGCATTCGGCGTCACTACATCTGGCATCGAACAAGTCGTCAGCGCAGTGAGAAAAGTTTATGACAAACACCTTATCGTAAAACTTTCTCCTAACGTAACAAGCATCGCCGACTTAGCATTGGCAGCGGAAGCATCAGGCGCAGACTCTGTCTCTTTGATTAACACGCTTCTCGGCATGGCCATCGACGCTGAAAAGAGAAGACCTAAGTTGTCAACAATAACAGGCGGTTTGTCAGGTGCTTGCGTTAAACCAATCGCTTTGAGAATGGTATGGCAAGTCGCTAAGGCAGTTAAGATCCCTGTAATCGGATTAGGCGGCATCTCATCTGCTACAGACGCTATCGAGTTCTTGCTCGCAGGTGCATCAGCGATAGAAATCGGTACAGCCAACTTCATCGATCCAACAATCACAGTTAAGGTCGCTCAAGGCATCGTTGAA
>JAZKYG010000110.1:0-2697 GCA_045612025.1 Bacteroidales bacterium | reverse complement strand
ATTCCGTTTATTATTCCTCCAATATACGAGAAAGTTCTGCCTAAATCATTGTTTAATATTTTAATTCCAGTGCTTTTGACATGGAATATAATGTGGATATTGATACTTGTAAATGTGTTTGCCATAATTTTGGTTTTTCTGTCGCGCCTACAGCGCTTTGATTTTTACTGGGTTCTCTTTTTACAGAGATTCCGTGCTTCGCACTTCATCACCTGCCTAAATTCTATCGCACCTTGGTGCTTTTTTTTTAGTTCTCATTGCAAAAATATAAAATTCATTTCAACCGTATGTGTTTTTTGAAATTTTTAACATAAAATCTCAAATCCACAATTGAGAGATTAAAATATCACTCCATAATTGACCTCAAAAAATATCACGGAGCGATTTTATTCAAAATTAGTCCCGTAGGGACGACAGACCAAAGGCAGGCGGTGGAGCGCATTGCGCGGAACCCCTGTGAAAAAGATATGTTTATCATTATCAAAGCTCCGTAGGAGCGACAGAGAATTTTTTGCTGAACTTATAATTTAATTGATAATTTTTCCATATTTGTAGGGTCAAAGCGTTCGTCCTGTCCTAGAAGAAAAGTAGAGACATATCAGAATTCGTTTGAAAATAAGAATTTTGTTGCGTCTTTTGCATAATCTTTTTAAATGCACTTTCGGCATAAATTTAAGTTTTAAAGTTCTCTTGCAAAGATAGAAAAAAATCGTTTCAACAGAAAGAATCTTCGCTGTTTTTTACTATGTTTGCAAAATGAAAAGTCGAATGACTAAGGGCAAAAGACTAATGGTTGACAATGTGGAAGAAGTCTGTTGACTGTTGTCCGTTGTCTGTTGACATAAAATAAAGATTATGCAAAATTTCATAAATAAACTACAATCATCATTAAAAGAAGGCTCTTTCGTAAAGCTGACATTATCTAAGCCAAGAGCCAAAGGCCAAGAGCTAATGGCAGATTTGAATAACGTTTATGTCAAGCCTATTATCTTGAAAAACGAGAAGATGTATTCTTTCACATATCGTTACGAGAGAAGAGACGAAACCAAAAATTATGACGCTGAGCAGACTCTTGAGATAATCACAGAATTGCTTTCTGGAATATTCCTCAATGCTTCATTGTTTACTCTTACAGAAGACGTCACTCTTCTCGTAAGCAAGAAAGGCAAGGCTACTGTCATGTGCAAGGCTGTCAAGGAACAGAGAGAGCAGAACGTACAGCATGACAAAGTCAAGAATCGTCTTATAAACACCGACAATCCTTGGTGGTTCAAATTAGGTCTGACAACTCGCGAAGGCAAAGTCACTGCCGATATGCAGCATAAGTTCAAGCAGATATGCAAATATGTCGAAATTGTTGACGGCATTATGAAAAATGTGAAATTCGATGGCAAGATTCATATCGCTGACATGGGTGCAGGTAAGGGCTATCTTACTTTTGCCTTATACGAATATCTGACACAAAGATGCAAATACGACATTATGATGGAAGGCGTCGAAATACGTCCTGACTTAGTCGTGAAAATCAATGAGATAATAAAAGAATCGAATCTGCAAGATTTCCGTTTCGTTGAAAGTAGTATCGAATCCTTCGGATGTCAACAGTCAACAGACAACGGACAACTTGATGTCCTCATCGCTCTTCATGCATGCAACACTGCTACTGACGACGCTATTATAAAAGGTATAAGGTCTAATGCTAAATTAATAATATGTGCTCCTTGTTGTCATAAGCAGATACGTCAGGAGATGGAGAAATCGAAAGTCGTTGATCCTATCACACGTTACGGCATCTTCCTGGAACGTCAGGCGGTGATGATTACCGATGCTATCCGTGCTTTGATAATGGAATATTTTGGATACAAGACACAGGTGATGGAGTTCATAGAGATGGAACATACTCCTAAGAACGTGCTTTTGGTAGGAAGAAAAAGCGATGCTCCAATAGATAAAGAAGCAATCTTGAAACAGATAGAAGATTTGAAGAAACAATACGGAATAGAGAAGCACTATTTGGAGAAGATTTTTGGAGAACTTTAGAACTTTAGAACTTTAGAACTTTAGAATTTTAGAATTCTAGAGTTTTAGAGTTTTAGGTTTCTAGAGTTCTTCCAATGCGTTAGGGATTGGAGCGGCATCCTTTTGGAGCGAAGCGGAAAAAGATATAGCGGAAAGCCCGACGGCTTTGCCGGAACGCCCAAAAGAAAGACAAAAGTCAAATGACTAATGACTAAAGTTTTGTGGTTAAAGTCTAAAGCAAAAAATAAATTTAAAAAACGCTTTCCATATAAATAAAAATGCTTATTTTCGTGAACTCGAAAAAATTAAAGTATTTAACGTTATAAAAAAATAAATATCATGCAAAACATTGAATGGTCAAAGCTCCCATTTGGTTATTATCCAACTAATTACAATGTTCGTTGCTACTACAGAAACGGACAATGGGGCGAAATTGAAGTCAGCTCAGAAACAACAGTAAACATCCACATGGCTGCAACATGTTTGCACTATGGTCAAGAAGCTTTCGAAGGTTTGAAGGCTTTCCGTGGCGCTGATGACAAAGTTCGTATCTTCCGTTTAGAAGAAAACGCAAAACGTTTGCAATCATCATGCGATGGTATCATGATGCCACAATTCCCAATCGAGAAGTTCGAAGAAGCTATGAAGAAATGCGTTCAACTCAACGCTGAATTCATC
>JAZKYG010000109.1:0-6121 GCA_045612025.1 Bacteroidales bacterium | reverse complement strand
ATCCCAGTGACCTGATGTCTCATAAAGTTGTTTGTTACCGATATGAGGTGTCATGACTTGCTCGTAGCCATATTGTTTTTGAATCTTTGTCAAGAATTCTTGTAAGCGAAGACGCAATGCTGTACCCTTTGGCAACCACATCGGAAGACCTTTACCGACCATTTCGCTGAACATGAAGAGTTCCAGTTCTTTACCGAGTTTACGGTGGTCGCGTTTCTTAGCTTCTTCAAGGAGAACGAGATATTCTTCAAGCTCTTTCTTCTTCAAGAATGTGATACCGTAGATACGTGTTAATTGCTTGCGTTTTTCGTCGCCACGCCAGTAAGCACCTGCTATAGATAATAATTTGATAGCTTTGATGCAGCTTGTGTCAGGGATGTGTGGTCCGCGGCATAAGTCTGTGAAGGTTCCAGTTTTATAATATGTAATGGTTCCGTCTTCTAATTCGCTGATAAGCTCTTGTTTGTACTCGTCGCCTTTTTCTGTGAAGTGTGCCAAAGCTTCTGCTTTAGATACATCGACGCGTTCAAAAGCTTGTTTTTGTGATGCGAGTTCCATCATGCGTTTTTCAATCTTGGCGAGGTCTTCTTCTGTAATAGTGTTTGCGCCGAAATCAACGTCATAATAGAAACCGTTTTCTATGCTTGGTCCGATACCGAACTTAACGCCGGTATAAAGCTGCTCGATAGCTTCTGCCATCAAGTGTGCTGATGAGTGCCATACTGTGGCTTTTCCTTCTGGGTCGTTCCATGTGAAGAGTTGGATCTCTGCATCTTCATTTACTGGACGCATAGCATCCCACATTACGCCATTAACCTTGGCTGACAACACATTACGAGCCAAGCCTTCGCTTATGCTCTTTGCAATATCGAGAGGTGTTACACCTGCTTCAAATTGTCTGACTGACTTATCAGGAAATGTTATATTTATCATCTTTTTATACCTTCTAAAAAACGAGTGCAAAGATAAACATTTTTTTCAATGCATAATGCATAATTCTCAATGCATAATTATTTTTTTTGTTTGCTGAAAGTAGTTTTAACTATTGAGGTTAACAATTTTATAATTTTTCTACAATCACTCAATATTTTTTCTGTTTCTGAAGAATCCAAATAACCAGATTCATTTAATATTTCAATCCAATATTCCGTTTCGCTTGCCTCTTTAAGTGCAATGTTCATTTTGGACCCAAAATCAGCCGAACTCTGTCCACGAATTGCTTCTTTTATATTAGCACCAATGGAAGTGCCGCTTCTAAGTAATTGTTTTGAAATAACGTACTCTGATTTTTCCTTGCACAAATATTGATACAACTTAATGCACCACACAGCAAAACACTTGCTCTTAACAAGTATAACATTATCAGTTTTCATATAAATTTTGGTTTTATTTTTTTAGTTCTAATTATTATTACGACATCTCTATCATTTTATTGTATCATTAAAAAATTATGCATTATGAATTAATCTTAACTTTTTTCAAATTAAGCATATTAGTCGGATTGCTTCCAAGTCCTTCAACATCTTTGTTGACGAATCTTAACACTTCGTCGTAGAATAGAATCACGACTGGAGCTTCCGTCATCATAAGACTGTCCATCTCATGATATATATTCGCTCTTTCTTGAATATCGTTGCATGTCAATGATTTCTGATACAACTCATCGAATTTCTCATTAGAATAATGTGTATAATTCGGACCTTGCGGAGTGAAATTGTTCGTCGTGAAAAGCGATAGATAATTCTCCGCATCTGGATAGTCGGCGACCCAAGAGGAACGGAAAAACGAGAGATTTCCATTGGCGCGTTTTTCCCTTAACGCTGCAGGCATCATCTCCTCAACTTTACAGTTCAAGCCTACCTCCGTCAATGCCGACTGCACAAACTTAGCGATGTCGATATAATCCTGTGTGGTATATAGTTTCAACTCATAACCAACCAAACTATTGTCCTTCAATAACTGCTCAGCCTTTTTAGGATTGTAAGGGTAACCTATTTCTGAGTCACCGAGTTCTTGAGATTCTGATATTCTGATATTCTGATATTCTGAGTTTTTAAATCCTGGCAGTCCTGCTGGAATGATTCCTTGGTTGCCTGGGGTTCCGATGCCGTTGCGAAGATACCTTAACATCTTCTCTCTGTCAATGGAATAGCTGACAGCCTGACGTAACGCAAGGCTTCTGTCTTTTCCTAAAGTGTCATCACCTCCGAGGAAGAAAGCGAGATATTCCGTGTTTAAATATGGTTCTCTTATCAGATATATTTCATCTTGATACTCATCGCGGAGCTGTCCGTCACGCGTCAGCAGTTCATCCTTATATCTGGCATCGATTCCCGACATAAAGTGGAACTTGCCTTTTATAAACTCCATAAAAGCAACCTGCTTATCAATCAAGAAACTTATCGAAACGGCATCTAAATATGGAAGTCTTAAAGTCACCGAGTCATCATGAGTTTCTGAGATTTTTACCGTTTCAAAATAGATAGGATTCTTCCTGAACACAAGCTTCACGCCTTCTTTCCAGTACTGATACTTGAAAGGTCCGGTTCCTACTGGATGACGACCGAACTCTGTTCCATAATATTCAACAGCCTCATGCGGAACGACTGAAGCATACGTCATCGACAATATTCCTAAAAACGCAGGGAATGGCTGACTTAATTTTATTTCTAAAATCGTATCATTAACTGCTTTAAACGAATACTCAAAAGTCTGTTGTCCGTTGTCCGTTGTCCGTTGTCTTTTATCAACATTAGCAAAGATCCAGCTGCCAGAAGAATGCAGTTTCCTATCCAAGACTCGATTGAAGGAATAGACGAAGTCTTGAGCAACGACTTTTCGAGTTGCTGACACATCCCGCACAATGTCTGTTGTCCGTTGTCTGTTGTCCGTTGTCTTAACAAAACATTCATCTTCGTGGAAATAGACATCATCTCTCAAAACGAATGTATATGTCTTTCCGTCCTCGCTGATGTTCCACGACTTCGCTATTGCTGGAATAACGTTCATCTCGTCATCGAAAGCAACGAGACCATTGAAGATCTGATTGCACGCCCAGATATGAGGAAGGTCCTTGGCATAAATCGGGTCCAATGTCAATATGCCAGATGACTCGTTGTATTTGAAGATTTTAAGATTTTCGTTGTTGGAATTTTTACTTCCACAAGAGAAAAACATAATCAACAATGTACAATGTACAATTAACAATTTTAAAAATTTCATCACTGTTTAATTCAAGCGTTCTCACCTCTTTTTATCTTACAAAGATAAGAAAATTGAAAGTTAAAAACTGAAAGTTGTAAATTATTTTTCGACTAAGGCTGTTGAACTAAGGCTGTTGAACTAAGGCTGTTGAACTTCTTTTTTAGGGCAACAGACTTTGAGTATGCGATGCTCAATGCTTGCGGTTCATTTCACATGGCCATAAAGTTCAAAAGCCAACAGCCTTAGTTCTTGGTTCAGTCTTGCGTTAGGGATTGAAGCGGCATCCTTTGCGAGCGGAGACTGCTGACTTCGGACCAAGGACTACGGACAACGGGATTTTTTGAGCGAGGAGAAAACAAAGGCAAGCAAAGATATAGCGGAAAGCCCGACGGCGATAGCCGGAACGCCCAAAAACGACTAAAGACAAAAGACTAAAGTTTTTTTTAGCCTAGAGTGCAGACTCAGTTGAAAACAGAAAACGAAAAACCGAAAATTATTTTTTAAGAAGCCCCTCAACAAATCACTCCTAACTCCTAATTCCTAACTCCTAATTGAAAAAAATATTCTATCTTTGCACGTCAATCTTTTTCAAGGTTTATTATTATGAATCAAAATATTAAAGTGCTGATTACCGGAACGTCTCAAGGCATAGGAAAAGCCATTGCTGAATATTTCCTCGAGATGGGTCATAGCGTTATTGGTATCGACAGACAAGAGCCGTCGATAATCCACAGCATGTATTTTCATCATCAATGCGACATAAGCGATTATGATAATCTCCCTGAGATAAACGATGTTGAAATACTGATAAACAACGCCGGCACTCAGAATGAAAATGACATCGACATCAACCTCAAGGCTTTGATTAAGGTGACAGAAAAATACGGGATACAGAAACATATACGTTCTATTCTGAATATCGGCTCAGCAAGCGGACACACAGGATCTGAATTCCCAGAATATTGCGCTAGCAAAGGCGGAGTAATAGCATATACAAAAAACGTGGCTCTACGAATAGCTCAATATGGAGCGACATGCAACAGCCTCGACCCTGGCGGCGTGCTGACACCGCTCAACGACTGCGTCGTCAACGACCCTAAACTGTGGGAAGAAATCATGCAACAGACACCGCTCAAACGATGGGCAACGCCAAGAGAAATAGCACAATGGGCTTATTTCATGACAGTGACAAATACATTCTGCACCGGACAAAGCATCATAGTAGACGGCGGAGAATCCATCAACTCACACTTCGTTTGGCCGAACTTTGAAACTGAAAATTGAAAATTGAAAGTTGAAAATTAATAGATTGGTTTAAGGTTTAATGATTAAGGTTTAAGGTTGTTCGATAAACTTTTAAACTTAAAACGATAAACTTCAAAACTACTTTAAACTTTAAACCATAAACTTTAAACTTAAAAAAAATGAACAAGGTCTCGGAAAACCCTTTAAAAAACCGATTTGATAAGAGCGACTCTTATGCAATCATCGCAGTGTTTTTCACTGTTTGCTACATCGTCTCCAACATAATGGCTGTCAAAGTCATTGGAGTATTCGGATTATTTTATTTTGACGCGGGAACCATCACCTTCCCATTGGCATATATGTTAGGCGACGTCCTGACTGAAATTTGGGGATACCGCACAGCAAGAAAGACTATCATACTCGCATTTCTGTGCAACGTATTTGTTGTTATATGTACACAGATTGGCGTGTGGCTGCCATCCCCAGATTATCTTGACACCACATCCACTGCGTACAACACAATTTTCAGTTACGTACCTCGCATTGTCGTTGCCTCTCTCACAGGTTTTCTTTTAGGAGAGCTCTCCAACGCATGGATTATGGATAAGATGAAGAAAATCACCAATGGCAAACATCTGTGGTTCCGCACGATAGGAAGTTCCATCGTCGGATATATCTTCGACACCGTGCCATTTGTACTTATCGCCTTCGCCGGTTCTTTAACCACCCGCGACATATTATTGATGATAGTATCGCAATACATCATAAAAATAGCCATCGAAGCTCTATTCGGGACACCGATGGCGTATGCCTTGATAGCGTTTCTTAGGAAGAAAGAGTGAAGTAAGGTTGATTCAATTCATAATTCATAATGCATAATGCATAATTCATAATGCATAATTCATAATTGAAAGTTTATAGACAAACAAAAAAATCCCGAGGTCAAATCTTGCGATTTATAACTCGGGATTTTAAATAAATCTACTAGTTTCTTAATTCTCTTTAACAGCTTCTAATTTGGCTTTTGCTTCTTCTACTCTTTTGTTAGCTGCTTCAAGTTCTTTTTGCTGTTCTTTTCTCATCTCGGCAGTCCTGACCGATGGCTTGGAAAGTCGTTTCTGTTCTTCAAAGAAAGCCTTGCTCTCCAACTTGGTTGCCTGATAATTGGCTTTATCTATCTGACGTTGGAGCTTTGCGCTTTCTTTCATATCACGGAAAGCTCTCTTCATGAAATTATCTTTCTTACCTTCGTCAACGCTTTGCGCATTCAATGCCACGCTGCTAAATAGTAATAATGAAGCGCTGAATATTTTACCTGTATTCTTCATTTTAAATTGTTATTTATTAATTCTATTTTTTCGAGACGCTTCAATGTGCGTTTATTTTTTAGGTATCATTGAAAAGTCTCTACGTTTATTCCTTATCAAGAAAATTCTCCACGAATTTGTCTTCTATCTTTTTATAAGTTCCGACGACAGCATCTTCTACATTTTTGTAAGCGTTAACTACGCCGTCTTCGATTTTCTTATAAGTGTCGACGACCTTTTCTTCAACCTTGGTCTTTTTTAATTTGTATTCGCTCATGTTAATTATGAATTATGAATTGTGAACTATGCATTATCAAATAGTGATTCCCACGCCGATTTTGAAATAATGGCTTTCTGTTCCTTTG
>JAZKYG010000108.1:0-8451 GCA_045612025.1 Bacteroidales bacterium | reverse complement strand
CTGTCCATTATTTCATTGTATGTTCGATGTAATCCGCTTTGTTGCAGACTCGTGATTTCCAGAGGCATATTGTTAAGACTATCGTATGTTAATACATTGGCATCTGTTAGTTTGTTGGAATAAAAAATGCTTAGTTCGAAGTTGTTGTATTTTAATGTGCTAGCAGCTCCTCTTAAATAATAACCTTCATTAGCGGATTTGCTAGCGCTGATTTTCTTGTTCCTTCTTAAAAGACTTTCTCCTCTAGCCACGAATGACATTCCGTTTCCCATTGTAAGACCCTGACCAAAGGAGATTTTATAATCTCCAATGGCTAAGGTCTTCAAAGAACCAAAACTAGAAACACATAAATGAAATGAAAAGAAGTCGAATCCAGAATAATATTGGCTTCCCAACATTCTTCTAATGGAGTCGTTTATCTTGTTCCTGAACATATGTTCTCCAGGATCTTTTTCCAGTACGATGCCAGCTTCAATATTGTCTTTATATGTGAAGTTGTATCGTAAATATAATTTTTGTGGACTTCCCAGATATATGGAATTGGGTTTGTCATAAAGTAATGAATCTTCAATGTCGATATATCCTTTCTTTCTCTTAAGGCTTTGATTTACTTCAAAAAGTATTTTGCTTTTCCCATATTTCAATATGTTTTTTAATTTGATTTCATCGTGAGATTTTTCATCGTGTAGACAAATCATCGGTTTTATCATTTCAATGCTGAGACTGTCTAGTCCATCCACTTCATAGAGTTCTTCCATAAACATGAAATCGCCGTAGTTTTTTCGATATTCTCTTATGCTTTCCAATTGGAATACGCTGATGAATTTCAATTCGGAAAGACGTTCTATATTGTCACTGTTGATATTGATAGGATTTTCGGTTATGCTCCAATAAGATTCTAATAATTCTGAGTAATCGCAGTGTTCTTTTTCGCTGTTTTCGGACATTTCCTCAAGAAGCTCTATTATCAGGTCATTGCTGTTTTGAGCATGAATGATGATATGTAATAGACTTATAATCAACAAAAGAAATAATCTTTTCATAACAAATGCCTCCTCGCTATCCATTTCTTTTTATGTTAAAGACAAAGCTGCAACTCAAGGATGCTCCTAACGCTTGATTCATCTGTGCGCAGACGTCAATGATATATCTGTCGTAATCGTATCCGATGCCGAATGTAAATAATTCAGGTTTGAACTGAAATCCGCTTCTGATGAAGAAGTTCTTGTATATCTCGTATTCCAGTCCGAGTCTGTAAGAAAAGTCATTTTCGAAATTCTCTTCAATTTCACTGGTTATCATAAACTCTTTGTTAACGAAATACGAAAGACCTAATCGCATGATTATTGGTATCTTGTCTTTATGAAGAGTTTTTAATTTGACGTTGATAGGATTAAATACGTAAGCTCCTAAACATAAAGATTCGTTTATCTGATATTGTAATCCGATTTCAAATGTTGCAGTGGATTTGTTGTCATATTCTTCAGAAAGCTTGAAAAGCAGATAGTCTAGTTTAAGACCTATTTTCAGTTTAGGACCGAAGTTTCGTGCAAAACCTAATCCGATGATGTTTTCATTATATAAACTGTAACCGAATTGAGATGCTGATGCGGCAATAACGCCGACTTTTAAAGGGAAGACCGTGCCAATGTTTTTATATCCGAGTTCTTTTAGCATGAATTTGTTTTGATAAGCAAATCCGATGCTGACATTATTATGAAATGCAGCACCTGCAGGATTATTAAGGCATGACCAGAAACCGTTCAATGCCACGGAACAATTGCCTAGTGATGATGTTCTTCCTCCGCTAGGCTGATGTAAATCCCATGCGTATATGGGCGTGAATGAAGATAAGGCTAACAGACCCGATATTAAAAAATGTTTCATATAAAATTGTGGTTTGTTGGTTCGACAAAAGTATAAAAATAATTGGGTGTTTTGAAATAAAATGTATCTTTGTAGTATGTTAAAATTTTATGTGTAGTATGTTAAAAAATATTAGGTAGTATTAAATTTTAAAGTCATGGAATACTTAATCTATTTATTAGCAGTCGTTTTTATTATTGTAGGAATTGTCGGTGACGTAGTGCCTGGACTTCCTGGCGTACCGATCAGTTATGCTGCTATGTTATTGCTGCATTTTTTTACAGGAATAACGTACTCAAATGAGACATTAATTATATATGGTGTCTTGTGTGCTGTGATAACAATTATCGATTATTTTGTCCCGATATGGGGAACAAAGAAGTTCGGTGGAACTAAAGCAGGAGTGAGGGGAAGCACCATCGGACTGATAGTGGGTGTTGTAGTCTTGCCTATTTTAGGAATTGTAATAGGTCCATTCGGACTCATCGGTATCTTGGCGGGACCATTTGTAGGTGCTTATATAGGAGAGAAGATGTCTGGCGTTGACGACAAACTCGCATGGCGTTCAGCGATAGGATCTTTCGTTGGATTCGTTGCAGGAACATTGCTAAAGGTGGTTTATTCTATAGTAATAGGTGTCGTTGTGATTAAAGATATTATCACTTCGTTTTTTTAAGACCGCAAGACCACGAGTAGAGAGACGTATCAACAATACCTATGAAATGAAAAAGGATTGTTGATGCGTCTTTTTTTATTATAAATTAGGAGTTAGGAATTGGTTTGAAAAATCTTCAACAGATTTGCTTCAAAGTTCAAGGTTCAAAGTAGTGATACCATGTTCCTTGCCCACGACGTAAATCTTTCCGTTGTCGTTTGGATTTTGACGGAAGTCGCTCATAACTAATTCTTTTCCTAAAATAAATTGATGGCAAGTGAATGTGTTGCCTTCTTTCATTGTGGAGTTTTCGCACTGTTCGGCGATGAAATTGTTGTCACCGAGATATCTGACAACGCATATTCTATTAGGCAGCCATCCGATACGGACTTTATCACCAATATTGAGGTCTTGAGTTGAAATGACTTCCAGATTAAATACTTCCGATTCAATCTTGTTCTCCTTCATTAACAAATCGCAGAAAGCATTCCAATTTTGTCCGATAGCGTAATTTGATAATACATTAAGAGTACGTAATGAGACATTGTCGTAACCTCTTGTAGAATAATTCCATACACGTTCTAATGTCGTTTCAGAGATGTGTTGGCGTAATTCTAATTCAATCAATGATGTGAGTTCAACGAAGTCGGAGTGCGTGTTTAAAGATTTGCCTAATTTCTTTTCAACACGTTCGCGTAATGCGCAGATTTGTGGAATGTCGCTTTTTATTGTCATAATCGTTAAGTCAACAGACAACGGACTACAGACAACGGACTTGTCAGAAGTCTGAGTTGATTGTTCTTTTTTTTACAAAAATATGATTATTTTTGACAGATAAAACATTTGTTATGTCTAACGAGAGCGCAGTATTTGAAAATCAGGATTTTAAATTAGAGAAGAATAATTATTCTTGTGAATTTAATTTATTGAAAACCACGGCTTCATCTAAATTGTGGAGGATGAGCCGTGACGGAAAATATTTTCTCGTAAAGACAACACAAGACAATTCTGAGCATCAGTTGAAGATGCTTCGCCGCGAGTATGAACTGTCGATAGGATGCGATAATCCGCATATAGTTCACATATTTACATACGAACACAATATTCATGAAGGCGACGGTATCGTGATGGAATATATTGAAGGCCGCACTCTGAGAGAATATCTTTCTGAAAATCCATCGCTAGTTTCACGACAAAGAATATTTGATGAATTACTGTCGGCAGTGAGTTATCTGCATAAAAGAGGAATCTTACATAACGATTTAAAACCAGAGAATATCCTTATTACACGAGCTGATGATACCTTGAAAATCATTGACTTCGGACTTGCAGACAAAGACGCTTATTATGTTTGGAAGACATTAGGCTGCACACAGGAATACGCTTCGCCTGAATTGAGAAATCAAAGCAGAGACATTGATGCTCGCAGCGACATATATTCAATAGGCGTGATAATGCGAGATATTTTTGAAGGAAGATATTCTCGTATTGCAAAAAGGTGCTGCAAGGAAAAACCTCAACAACGTTATTCAGATGTCGCTGAATTACAAAAGACATGGCAAGGCAGAAACAGAATCTGGAAGTTGTTGGCAGCATTTCTTATATTGGTAGCTATTGCAGTTCCAACCTTTTTATATGCCGACTTGATGATGGAGGAGGAGAGAAAAAACAGATATAGAGAAAACGAGATAGAAAGTGTGAAAGCGGAGATGACACTGATGTTTGAGGCTGCGCTTGACAGCGTGGCGAAGATTGAGGATATTGATGCAAAGTATCAGTATATAACAGATTTTACAAAAGAATATATAGAATATAATTCCCAAAAACTCTCTGAAATTCAAGACGGGGAATTGCGTAATATAATAACGCTGGAGATGACGATGGTATCGAATGAGTATTGGAAAAGGTTTTGAAGACTACAAGACAACGAGACCACAAGTTAGTATGTCGCTTATGTGGCGTCTTAAGAATATCAAAGGCGTGTTGATGTAATGTTGGAGAGTTTTTTATTATAATTATGGAAGTGAAAATTATGAAAATATTGTTTTTATGGAAATAAATTTTGTTTAATATGTATATTTATGGAAATATAATTTTATTTGCATAAAGTGCTTCCTGTAAAAGAATGTTTTATTGTGGCATACGATGAAGAGGAAGTTATAGTTGAAGATGATATTACTATAAATGTTGTTCCGATTTGGAAATGGTTGGTTAGAGGATGAGGTTTTTTACTATCTTTGAGATTCGTTTTTCTCGCTGATGAATCCGGTGCTAAAAGCGATAGAAATAATAATCAAAACGATATGAGTAAAATAGAGAAATTTAAAAGAGGATTGGCAGTCGTATTTGACGACAATCTTCACACCAAGAAATGGCATAACATTGTGGATTATGCGATAATCGGTCTTATTATAATATCCACTTTGGAAGTATTCCTTTCCACCTATAGCAACATAGTGGAGAAATATGGCAGATGGCTTAGTTTTGTAGATTATTTCACAACAGTATTCTTTACCATAGAGGTTAGTTTACGAATATGGTGTGCCGATTTGATTGACGAGAAATACAAAGGCTTCAGAGGAAGATTGCGTTACTGTTTCTCATTTTACGGATTTATTGATATAATATCAACATTCCCATTCTATCTGCATTTCTTCATGAAGGTGCCGTATGCTGCGCTAAAGGTCTTGCGTATCGCTCGTCTTCTCCGTGTCTTCAGATACATGAAGGCTTTTAATATTTTATCCAAAGCTTTGCGTTCCAAGAAAAATGAGATGATAGTTTCGCTGCAGTTTCTCACCATCGTGACATTGATATTGTCGTTCATCTTGTTCTTCGTAGAAAACGAAGCTCAACCTGAAGTATATAACAACGGATGGAAATCGGTAGTATGGTCGTTTGCGCAATATATCGGCGACCCTGGCAATTTCGCAGAGACTCCGCCTATTACATTCACAGGACGCATCATTGCTTGCATAATTGGTATCCTTGGAATTGCGATTTTCGCTGTGCCAGCCGGTCTTATTGGCTCCGGATTCTCGGATGCGATGGAGGAGGATAATAAGAAGACTGAAATCAGTGAAAATATAAATAGTATAGTTCATTCTTTCAAATTTGAAAAAGACCAACATTATACAAATTTGTTCTGCGTGCCACGATACAAGGCTGTGAATCATATATTCATGAGGAAGTATCTTATGTTGGATGAAGTTGTTAAGGCTGTGAAGAGTTCTGAATGTTTTCACTTGTATAATATAAGCAACTCGCTTCATTCATCGGAAGAACCGGAAGACAAATTGGTCGTTATCAACTATTATAAAAACAGGCCTTATGGATGTTGTATTGACAGAGGATCAAGACTTACAATTGTAAGTACATCTGGACCTACAGAACCTTTGACCAGCTGGCTTTCATTCCATATAGCCAAAATAGGTGGTTTCAATTATGTTGCAAAGGAAGTGGAAACAAATCCAGATAATCCTACTACATACTATAATATAACAAGTTTGGATGCTTGTCCAAATCTTGAAAGTTTTGTCGAAGACATCAATCGTTTGAGTAGCAGACCTGATTCTTGGGTGATAACATTGTTGGAGGCAGCAAGTCCAAAAACACGTCCTACACAAATACATTTCAGTTACAATACTAATAAGCATGATGCTTCTTATGATGATCCTAAGGCAAAGATTCAGGATTATGATACCTTAGATAAGTTGTATAATGAAATTGAAAGTGTTATGCGTGAGAAGCTTAGCCTTAATTGTGACAAAAACGAATGGTATGCAATCAATCCAAAGACCCATGTTGGCGCATTTATTGATTGTAAAAACGTCTTTACAATTAGAATTAAGGCAAGAACATTTATTGTAGACACAACTCATGTATATATGGCAAAGCTGTTAGCTGATTCTTTCAATAAGGTATTTGAACCAGACGTACAGAAAGAGATTCCTTATGAAATGCTGGAACGTCAGATAGGACACGATTTCGGCATGAGCGATTATGTCGAGCCAATAGGTTAATATGTAAGACGCACAACAGTGCGTCTTTCTTTTTATAAAAGACAACAAAAGACAAATCTTTTTTTTCTTTGCGATTGTTAGGAAAGTTTTCTAATATTGCACATAATTCGATAAACACATGAGTGTTTGTTTTTCTCGCTGATGAACCTAGGAAATTCATTAACGGTAAGAGAAGAGACTCCAGTCCTGTGGCGTCTTAAAAAACATTAAGTCGCATCAATATTACATTAATGCGACTTTTTAATTCTATTTGGACGCGACAAGTCACGTCCCTACAAACAACTCCTAACTCCTAATTCCTAACTCCTAACTGAATTACATTTCCTCCACAACTCTTTTCTTCCAAGAATCTGGGTATCCTGCTTGTTTTGGTCTTGCTGGATAACCGTGTCCGTTGTCGATGAATCTGCCGTTTTCTTCTTGTTTGATATTGCTGTCTAAATATTTAACCAATAAGAAGTTGTCTAATTCTTTCCAGCGTCTGAAAGTGTTTTTACCTGCTTGTGACGAGAACTCTGTCAAGAAAGCGATGGTTTCATCTTTGGAGTTTTCTAACATACTCAATGCTTTTTCGTCTGTTGCCTTGACTTGTTCCTGATATGATGTCTCTAATTCTTTTTGTACTTTTTGTATGTCGCCGATGACTCTGTTGTAGAAGAGGTATTTGAAGTGTGCCACTCTGTTGAAGAGCCAGAATGCTGAGTTGTCGGAATATGTTATCATATTGCCGTTGCCTTGTCTGAATTCTTCTGTTACTTCTGATATTGAGCAGTAGAATGGAGTGTAAACCGTTGAGTTTGTGTCGTCAACGCCGAACCAGATGATGCCGCCGATTTCATTTGGCAACCAGTTTCTTGTCTGTGCTATGAATGAGAATCCTGTCTGTTGTGTGACGGTGCATCTTTCGTGGAAATATTCCTGTCCTTCGTATTCCCAGTAGAGCGGAGTCCAGCGGTAAGGAGATCCGAATGGGTCGGCGCCAGCACCTTGTGACTTGTCTAACTCTGTGTTTTGGAAGTGGTTACGCATGAAATACATCATGTCGTCTAAAGATATCTTTCTGTTAGGTTTCACATAAAGAGGCATTCTTGGGTTGTCTAAGTTTTGTCCTGTAGCGTAATCCCAATATTGATCCATGTCGTCGCATACGTCGTTGAACATCATCCACACGCGGAGGTCGCAGATACGAGCTGCTGAGAAATCTACAGGGGCGAAGGCAGCGCTGAAGTCAAAGTCGGCATCCTTGCCGCTGAAGTAGTTCTTTCTTCTTGCGAAATCGATGATGTCGTGTTTGTAAATCACTTCAACATCTTGATTATAAAGTTTCTTCCATTCTTTATCTGTGATTGATTTCTTTCCGTCACGGAGAGGGAATGTGGTGATACGTGCTGCATTGGCGTGACCAGAGACATAACCGTCAGGGATGCGGATTGCTACCCATACCGCGCCTTTGTCGGCATTTATAGTGTCGTTTGTTTTCTTGTCATAAATAGGATTATATCCTTTACCGATGATTTCCATATACCATACTTCGTTGGCGTCGGAGATGGAGAATGTCTCGCCGTCGCTTCCGTAACCATATTCTTCAACGAGGTCTGCCATGATTTTTATCGCCTCGCGTGCTGATGTGCTGCGTTCGAGTGCCATGAACATGAGACTGCCGTAGTCGATGAGACCTTTAGGGTCGATGAGTTCGGTACGTCCGCCGAATGTTGTCTCACCGAGAGCTACTTGGTTTTCATTGATATATCCTACAACTTGGTAAGTGTGTGCTGGTTGTGGTACGTAACCTCTGATGGCGTTGGTGCCGCGGTCGTAGATGGTACGCATGCTGCCTGGAGTCCAGTCGGCGGCAGGGGTGAAGTAGAGTTCTCCGTATCTGATGTGCGAGTCGGCGGCGTAGGTGAT
>JAZKYG010000107.1:0-24577 GCA_045612025.1 Bacteroidales bacterium | reverse complement strand
GCGAAGCGGAGAAAGATACAGCGCAAAGCCCGACGGCGACAGCCGGAACGCACAAACAAAAAAATCAGAAACCGTGAAACTCAGAAAATCAGGAACCCTGAAATGCAAAGACACCATTATTAATTAATAGAGGGAAAAGATTACAAGCTTTTGAAGTTTTGGATTTCTGAGTTAAAAAAATCATTACTTTTGTCTTATGAAAAAGATTACATTTCTAATATTATTATCATTTACAGCCATATATTCTTGTGGGCAAAACTTCAACATAACATCACAAACAAAAGAACACATTATTATCAATCATACTATCGATTCATTTGATTTAGAAGATGAACTTCCATCCTACTCTCATTTTATATTATTACCCAACGATGCTCAACCTAAGACAGAAATAGTATCTTTTAAAAACGAAACAAAAAACATAAAAAAGACCTATAGCCACAACTACGACAGCCATAGTCAATGTATCATGCCCAATTATGAAAGCGTGATAAGAAATATCAGAGGCTTCAACTTCCTCCTTATTAATATATACCCTTTTCAATACGATTCTATAAATAATAATCTTAACGTTTTTTATGATATCAATTTAAAAATATCATATAACACAAGAAACTCATCTTACGGAGATAACAGATATCGCGACAAAGATTGGGACAACATATTAAGAGACATTTCATTAAATCCCCAAATGATTGATGACTTTGATTATGACAATAATGTTAAAAATATTTTAGACAACAATCTTGAAGGCTGCCAATATCTAATCGTCACTCCTAACAACAGCGACATTTCACAATGGGCCGACACATTAGCCAAATTCAGAAACGAACAAGGCATCTTAACAAAGGTCGTGAGTCTTAATGAAATCGGCAACAACTATCCGGTAAACATCAAAAATTATTTTAACGACATTTATAAAAACTGGGAACTTGTGCCTTCTGCGATATTGCTCTTCGGCGACTACAATCTAGACGAAACAAAAGGAATAAGTTCGTTTTATCTCGACGATCATCCTGATAAACATTCTTATCTTGCTGACAACAAACTTGTCGACTTTAACAACGACAACCTTCCCGAGATTGTTATTGCCCGTATCCCTGCGGAAAACTCCCAACAGGCAGAAATAATGGTAAAGAAAACCATTAATTACGAATGTCATCCATCATCTAATCCTAATTATTACGACAATCCCATCACGGCTATGGGATTTGAAGAGTCTCGCTGGTTTCAATTATGCTCTGAAACAATTGCCGGCTTTTTCGAAAAGATAGGCAAACATCCGAATCGTCTGAACGCAATTATTTCTGGAACGCCCGATTCTCTTTGGTCAACGGCAAAAAACACAGATGTCATAATTGACTACTTCGGACCTAATGGGTTGGAATACATTCCGTCAGATTTAAGTCATCTTACGAAATGGAATGCTAATCAGGAGGATTTATGTGCTGCCATCAATGAAGGTTCTTTTATGGTTCAATACAGAGGCCATGGAGAATATCAAGCTTGGAGCAAACCTAACTTTTCCAACAAAGATATAAATAACTTAAGCAACAAAGAACTTACTTTCGTTATGTCATCAAATTGCAGAAACGGAAATTTCAATTATGGGAAAGGTGACAACGACTGTTTTGCAGAACGTTTCATGCGTGTAAACAATGGTTGCGTTGCGATAATCTCCGCCTCCGAAACTTCATATTCTTTCGTAAACGACACTTACGTTTGGGGATGCTACGACTATTTATGGAATGATTTTATGCCTTCTTACGGCAGTTCGAACACCAATTTCAAATATCCAGCATTTGCCAACACTTACGGAAAATATTTTCTCAAACAATCTTCATGGCCAGAACTGTCTGTAAATAAAAATATAACTTACAACCTCTTCCATTACTTCGGTGATGCTTTCTTGAAACTGAACACAGAAATGCCACAGAACATTGATATCGATTATCCAAAAGAAATCACAAGCAAACAAACTCTTATTAGAATAAAAAAAGACAAAGACACTCGATTAGCTTTCTCTGTAGATGGTAAAATCATTGCCGTCACAAGCGATAATGACAGCATCATAAACATAAATCCTCAAAAGAGCGGAAGCAGAATCAAAGTCGTTGCAACAAAACAAGATCACTACCGCCACGAAGGTTTCATTGAAGTAAAGAGTATGCTTAATGAAAACGACTTACATGTATACCCAAACCCGACAAAAGATATTTTATTTGTAGAAAGCAAAGGGGTACAGAAGATACAAGTTTATAACAGTATAGGTCAAATGTTAATGGAGATTAACAATGATGTATCGAATGAGAAGATAAGCATTGATTGCAATATACTAAAAAAAGGACTCTTTCATCTTCATTTGATTTATGAAGACAAAAGAGTCGGTAAATCTTTTATTGTAAATTAAACTTGTGCTAATTTATTTAGCAGTCCATTGATCAAGGTTGAATGTCAAGCTGAAGCGGAGAGTTCCTTCCAATGGATTTGTACCAGATGTAGCTTTATTATTAACAGGTACCAAGTAAGAAACGTCGATATTAAATACATTATAATGCAAACCAGCACCGAATGTCATATAACGACGATTACCTTTCATTTTAGATTCATGGAAGAAACCTGTACGTACTGAGAATGTTTGATTATATAAATATTCTGCGCCGAGACCCAATGTAATTTCCTTCAATTCTTCGCGGAAACCACCTGGAGCATCAACAAATGATTGGAACATACCTTGAATTGGACCAACGTTATCATTTTTTCCTGCAGCAATAACTGGTTCGCCATTTTCATAGATAACAGCACCTGTTTCTGGATTTGTCTCATAAATTGGAGGTGTTGGGACCAATAATTTATTCAAATCGACTGAGAATGCCAATGAGTTATAGTCGTCAATATCAAGCTTCAATGTTGGACCCAAGCGTAAGTTTGTTGGGATGAAATCCTTTTCCATGCTTGCTTCGTTATAATTCATCTTTGAACCGATGTTATTGATTGACACGCCCCATGAGAAGTTTGCATTCATTGTACTGAACCAATAAACTGGTCTTGTATAATAAACAGCGATGTCTGCAGCAACAGAAACTGCTGGTTTTGAATCGTCTTTAACGCCTTGTGTAATATCTGAATATATGAAACGAGCTGCAACAGCGCCTGAGAGATATTTGCTCAACTTACGAGAATAAGCCAAATCTACAGCCCATTCGTTTGGAGAATATACGCCCAACTGATCATTGTTTTCGTTTGTAAACATAAGTTCACCAAGACTGAAATAACGCAATGTTGCAGCAATTGTTGATTTAGAACTTAAACGTTTTGCCATACCTACGTAAGCGATATTCATATCGGTAACCAACTCTCTAAGCCAAGGACTATATGCCAAACCTACAGAAAAATCATCTTGAATGAATGCATATTTTGCAGGGTTCCAATGCATTGAATAAACATCTGGAGATGTTGAAACGCCTACATCACCCATAGCAGCAGATCTTGCATCTGGAGCAATCATCATAAAAGGAACTGCTGTAGATATCACATTGTATTCCAAATTCTGTCCTAAGACTTTGTCAACATCATTTTGAGCTTCAACGCCATAAGCTGCAAAAAGCATCAAAAATAACAAGGTAAAAATTTTAATTCTTTTCATATTCTTAATAAATGATTATTCAATAAAACGTGTAAGAAAAAATATTATTGCACCCTTTCTCTCTAATTTTGAAGAAAAAGTTTGCAAAGATAACAATTATTTAATTATCAATCTAGAATATCCAGACGTTTCTTCACTTTGAGCATTTTTAATTGTCACATTATAGACGTATATACCTGGAGACAAAGCTGCTCCGCTATCAGACTTGCCATCCCATCTTATAGGATCTATTCTTGCAGTTGTTCCATAACGATGTTCTGTTATCGTCTTAACCAACTGACCCATAACATCATAAATCTTTATAATGACATCAATCTCATTATCTTTCTGATTATGTTCAAAGGTAAAATTAGTATTATACGACATCGGATTAGGATAATTGGTTACATTTTCTATATTGATAACTTTACCTTTCACAACATTAAAACGAATAGTCGCACTGCTTGAATTATTATATATATCCCAAACTTTAAATGTCAATGTATGTTCACCTTCATTCAAGCCATAGAACTTATACGACAGCACTCCGTACTCATCTTTAGAAAGAGGAGCTTCATAGAATTGATTAAGGGTATACACCTTATTTGTCGCTCCCGAAATAGTCGCAGTTATGTCATGTCCAATACCGGCGCCTGATGTATTGACGCCATTTTCATCTTTAATATACGCCAAAAGAAGAGGATTTTCATTTGTCATAGAGCCATCAACAAACTTCTCGTCATCAATACACAATCTGATTTCAGGACCTGACTCATCTGTATCGGCATCTTCATTCATACCTCCTACTATAATATTAGAATAAGCTCCATGCGCATCAGTCTTGTCACTATTTGCATACAAACTTATCAAGCCTTTACCATAGCTGTAATTGATATCTTTCGGCAATGTGAATTCAGCAGCAAATGTTCCGTCTTTAACCTCTGCCTTGCCTGTATATATGACACTGTTTCTCAACTTGAAAGAAATCACATCTGTCTCATTTCCATAAGTTTTATATGTCACATCCTTATCATATACATTGATATGCAATACGCCGTTAAAATCAGACATATGCGTTCCAAATACGTCATTTACCACACCTGTCATACTGATTTTTTGCAAAGCGCTCAATGTATCTACAATATTTATATCATGGTTATTTATAGAGGTTATTTCTATAGTATTTTCTGGATAGTTCAAGCGAAGAGCAGGGTCACCAAAATACACATAAGCCTTTGAGTTAAGATCACCTACCTGCTTTGCATGAACATATACGTCACCCATTGTGATATACTTTCCGCCTTCCATATCGAACAGATGCTCATACAACAATTTCATCAGTTTTATGCTATTCGAGCCATAAGTCACTCTTGCCGTAGTCATCATAGCAATTGCACCTCCATGATGGTTAAGGAAGACATATTCTCCAGCGGAAGTTCTTGTGTGGTCATCGAAACGGCTAAATTCACACGAAGCCGTTATCATAAGGTGAAGTTTAGGGGAATTACGCCAAGAGGAGATATCTTCATTTGTCAATATTCTTTCAGCTGCCCATCCCACTTCTCCGGCATGACCTATATAATTAATAATAGAAGCGCCCAATTCCACACGGTTGGTAATAGCTGCATTGCATTCTGGCGAGCGCTGTCCACTTGATGTAGCAATTTGAGGATAGCTGTCAAGATATATCTTATCAATATCAACATCTTCACCGCCACTTTTTCTTATGATCTGTTCCAACTGCTCAGCATGAGACATATAATAAGTATCATTGTCATCAGCGACAAATGTTATATTTTTACGCCATTGTCCCGCGCTCTCATCATTTATGGTTATATATTGTTCAATCTTGTCTATCATAGCAGAAGCATCTTCTTGTGTGGCAACCGGCATTCTGCCTATTGCCAAATCTATTGTCGAAGTATTATCCATCATGCCTTCGTAATCGTCTAGGCATACGAAATAATCGTCAGTCACGACACATTCTGAAGAACACGAAACCTTAGATTCAAAAGAAGGAATGAAACACACTTCGCCGCTCTTATTCTTGAAATCATAAGAAGCATCACCGAAAAGCAAGACATATCTCAACCTCTTGCCTGACTTAGTGTAAATCATCTTAATATAATCGCGTATTGCGGTAATGTCCTGCGCTCCGCATGAGAACTCGTTATAAATCTGCTGAGGAGTAACTATCTCTATCTCCAAGTCATCAATGCGAGAATGTATCTCCTTGAGGCGTTGTGATTGAGCATAAAAATCAGGATGTGTGATTATCAAATAATCGAAATCATATTTTGAATGAAGATTCTGATTAGCCACTGTTGACACAAAGGTTGCAGTTTTATAGTAGCTTCCGTCAAATGCAATAAATTCATTCTGTTCAGAGCCTCTTGTGACAAAAGACGCCACATTTGATGAAAACTGAAGATTGAGTTTCTTTGGTTCTGTTGGATTCTTCACATCCCAAACCTGCAGTGCTCTGCTAGCATTGCCTATTTCATAACGATATGTTTTCTCATCATTAAAGCAATCCGGATTCCTGAAAAGCATCATATTGCCTGTAAATTTCAGTTCTCTCCATGCATTGATACTTATATAGTCAAGCCAAGCCGTTGAATTAGATGTCGTTCTTGAATATGTCAATTCTACAGTTATGACATCTTTATCAGAAGTAAACTTCACGTTTCCTGTCTTTAACATATTAGCATACAAGTTATCTCCAGCATTAGTACTTGATATGAGTTTGTATATGGCTGTACCGTTTGCCCTATAAGAAAATTCAGCTCTCGAATAATTTCTAGATGCCACTTCTGAGTAGAGATTACACTTCTTTTCTTTGATGAGATTAGGGAACTCAAAAGTATACGACCTTGTCAATGTGGCATCAAATTTATCGAAATACCAGGTTGCACCCATATTGTTAAGATTATACAGATCCTCTTCAACAATATCGAAATCCACGAATGAATTCACGACTGCATCTGGTTCACCGGTGACTGGTTCTGCATCTTCTATGCGTTTTCCCTCGCCCAAGTCGGCAGTCAGGAACACATAGGAGTAATCCGAATAAGGATTCGTTACCTTTTCGTAAACACCATTAACATTTTTCAATGTCACAGGACCTCTTCCATAAAACACGATGTAATCGTCAGAGTCAAAAGAACCATCTGCTTCCCCACTGACATGGATTGGAATTTCCACCAAATCATCATGGCGCGCATCTATATTTATCACAGGCAATATGCCTCCGCCATTGTGATACAATCTGATATTCTTAGGATTTATAGATTTAACAGGAACGCCCATCGCTTCAAGTTCTGCATAAGTTATCTTATACATGCCAGTTGATTCCAACGACATCATATACCACTTACCTTTAGCAAGGACCGAGTTTTCTTTCGAATAATGGCTTCTGGTTTTCTGCACGCTTTTCAAAGCATAATGAACTTCACAAGAAAGCAGTCGCATCGCGACACCATCTTTTATGAAAAAAGGATCGATTTCAAAACAGAGGCTATGATTGTCACGAGATGATTTTATGTAATGCTTATATGAAGGTGATTCATTAACTATTTCATTCAACAAAGCCAGTTCTTTTTCAGGGACCCTTTCGCAGACCAGATTATCCACATAATAGTCCACTTCAACCTCATCGGAATAGATTGGAAACACATGCCTATATACCGGATTCTTTTCATCAAAATAATTGTCATAGGAATCATCACCCAGCGAGACAAATTCAACAGTTTCACCATTAACATTAATATTTCCCACGCCCTTCCATTCAATCTGTGCAGAAAAAGAATCAAAACTTTGCGCCTTTGAAACAAAAGAACTCAAACAAAGAATCAGCAATAAGACGTATAACTTTATATTCCAATTATTTATATTCATTTTCATCATTTAAAAACTATTTTGCAAATATACCAAAAGCCTAACGAAAATACTAATTTTTTATTATAGAAAACATGATTAAAAAAATATATATTCTACAAATAATTCAAAAAAATTCCGTATAATTGCAAACTGAAATTTATGATTTTTCACGACAAAAACAATATTGTAAAATATTTTCAGTTTAGATAATAGTTAAAAATTAAAATAATGCGTAAAGGAATTAGTATTAGCTCATTACTAACAATGTTATTTGTAAGTTTTTTGTTAGTATCATGTACAAGCAGCAATCAGCCATCATCACGAACTACAGGATGGAACTACAATGATGAGGAGAATGGCGGATTTTATATCACAGATTCACAAGAACAAATCACAGGTCCTGGTCTTGTTGCCATTGAAGGCGGCACATTTACAATGGGTTCTACTTTAGAAAACGTTTACTACGAATGGAACAACAGTCCAAGAAAGGTCACAGTATCTTCATTCTATATGGACCAAACAGAAGTCAGCAACTTAGATTATCTTGAATACATCAACTGGTTGACAAGAGTATATGTCGATTATCCACAAGTTATAGAAAATGCGCTTCCAGACACATTAGTATGGCGCAACTCATTATCATATAACGAACCTATGATCGAGATTTATTTCCGTCACCCTGCTTATAGAGATTATCCAGTTGTCGGTGTAAGCTGGAAACAAGCAAACGACTATGCATTATGGCGTTCAGACAGAGTTAATGAAAAGTTATTAGTTGACGCTGGCATGTTATCTTACAACAACGAACAAACCAAAGACTATCATTTCACAACAGAAGCTTATTTGGCTGGAGTTTATACAGGCACAGCTACAACAATGAACCAAGAAGGCAGCCGTAAGGTAACGATGGAAGACGGCATACTCCTTCCTAAATACAGACTCCCAACAGAAGCCGAATGGGAATATGCAGCTTTAGGTCTTATTGGCAACACACAAAACGAAAATGTAGCTGAACGTAAAGTTTATCCATGGAATTCAAAGGGTTTAAGAACTGACGATTCTAATTATATGGGTTCTTTCGTCGCTAACTTCAAAAGAGGTAACGGTGACTATATGGGCGTAGCTGGCAGCTTAAATGATGGCGCTACATTCCCTGCTCCAGTAGTATCATACTGGCCAAACGACTATGGTTTATACAACATGGCAGGTAACGTTTCTGAATGGGTACTTGACGTATATCGTCCTTTATCTTACGAAGATGTCAACGACCAAAACCCATTCCGCGGCAACCTCTATAACAGCGAGTTATTCTCTGAAAATGTTGAAATGAACGATTCTATCAAGAACTTGCGTAATGCAGCTTACAACTTGAACATCAATGATGGAGATTTCGCATCAACAATACAAGAAAGCAACGACTGGACCAATGGAACAGAATCTCCTGAAAAATACACAAGCCAGATGTATGACTACGGAAAAACCACATTGATCTCTGACAAGTCACGCGTTTATAAAGGTGGTTCATGGGCTGATGGTCCATACTACTTAAGCCCTTCAATAAGAAGATTCATGAATGAAGATGAAGCATCTTCAACAGTTGGGTTCAGATGCGCCATGAACAAAATTGGCAGTGCATTAGCAAAATAAATCATCATTTTATATAATGTAAGCCGTCATGAAAAAGACGGCTTTTTTTTGGTCTAATCATGAAGACAATAGAGAAAATATATCAACTATATTCACAAAAACATATAGTCACTACCGACAGTAGAAAAGTCGAACCTGGATGCGTATTCGTCGCTCTTAAAGGCGAACATTTTGACGGCAACGACTTCGCTTATCAAGTGGCAAATGACAACATTGCGGCATGCGTCATCGCTGATAGAAAAGACCTGCCTCATCACGAACGACTATTCATCGTTGACGACAGTTTGTCAACACTTCAAGAACTAGCGAAATTACATAGAGATATATGCAACACTCCTATAATAGGCATCACCGGAACCAACGGCAAAACAACCACTAAAGAACTTGTTGCGTCAGTATTATCTCAGAAATATAACATAATCTATACACAAGGTAATTTCAACAATCATCTCGGCGTTCCTTTGACATTGCTTCAGATAAAGCCTGATACAGAAATAGCTGTAGTGGAAATGGGCGCCAACCATCCAAAGGAAATAGAATTGTTATGTTCATTGGCACAACCCAACTTCGGCATTATAACAAACATTGGCAAAGCTCATATTGAAGGTTTCGGCAGTTTCGAAGGTGTGGTCAGAACCAAGAATGAATTATACGATTATCTTAGAAACAATAACGGTAAAGTATTTCTTAACAACGACAACCAATTATTGAAAGACCTTGCTCAAGGTTTGACTTCCGTCTGTTATGGCAAAAACGATAATGCTGATTATCATGCAACGATAATATCATCAAATCCATATCTATCAATTAACTGGAACGGCAAGGAAATAAAAACCAGACTCGTTGGAGAATATAATTTTGAAAACGTCATGGCTGCTATAACAGCGGGCTGCCAATTTAACATAGAACAAGAACTAATAATCAAAGCTTTAGAAAACTACTCCCCTACCAACAACCGCTCGCAATTTATCAAGACCGACAAGAATGAAGTTGTTATGGATGCTTACAACGCAAATCCTGTAAGCATGTATAACTCCATCAAAAACTTCAGAAATATATGCGACGACAATCACCTATTAATATTAGGTGATATGAGAGAACTCGGAAATGAATCATTGAACGAGCATCAGGAAATATTGAATCTTATCAATGAACTCAAGTTCAACAATGTCATTCTCGTTGGAAGTGAATTCAACAAAATCAATAATGAGTTCCAATCATTCTTAAATGTTGACGAACTCATCAACCACATAAACCAGAATGAAATTTCAGGAAAGAAAATATTGGTAAAAGGTTCACATAGTATTCATTTGGAAAAACTAATCAATCTTCTATAGTCATGAAAGATTTCAAGGTAATAGGTTTAATGTCAGGAAGTTCTCTTGATGGCATAGATATAGCTTACGTCAACTTCAGTCACGACAACAAGAAATGGTTCTTCCAAATTGTTGAAGCCGGCAATGTTCCATACACGGAAGACTGGAAAAACAAATTATCCGAAGCATTCAACAAAAATGAGTCAGAACTGAAAGAATTAGATATAGAATATGGAAAATATCTAGGTTCTATAACAAAGAAATTCATCAAGAAATACGAGTTGGATCCAAAGCTTATCGCATCGCATGGTCATACCATTTTCCACATGCCTGAAAAATCATATACACTGCAGATAGGCAATGGACAAGAGATCGCCAATGAGACTGGCATCATGACCATCAACGACTTCAGGAGTGAAGATGTCTGCAAAGGCGGACAAGGCGCGCCTTTGGTTCCAATTGGCGACAAATACCTCTTCGCCGATTATCCTATATGCCTCAACATAGGCGGAATAGCCAATGTATCTTACGACAGCGAAGGGCAACGTATTGCATACGACATCTGCATGGCAAACCAGATGCTTAATTATCTTGCAAACAAATTAGGCTACGACTATGACAACAACGGCAACTTCGCCCGTCAAGGTCAGGTCAATCAAGAATTGTTAGATATTTTCAACAACAATCCATATTACGAAAAAGAAGCACCTAAATCATTAGGCAGAGAATTCTTTGAGGAATTTCAGCATAAGATCATCGACAATTCAAGTTTGTCGGTAAAAGATATGTTAGCGACAGCGACAGAACACATCGCTCATCAGATAGTCAAAACCACAGATCATCTAGAAAGTTCAAAGATGCTCATCACTGGCGGTGGCGCAAAAAACAACTTCCTGATAGAGCGTATCAGACAGAAGAGCAAACACGAGATTGTGATTCCAGACACCATGATTATAGACTATAAGGAAGCCTTGATTTTCGCTTTCTTGGGAACATTGAAACTAGAAGGCAAAATCAACGTGTTGTCATCGGTAACAGGCGCATCATCAGACAGTTCAAGCGGCAATATTTGTTTGCCTCAACAATAAAACATATCTTAAAAAATCAAGTTAATAATTAATAAAAAAATAACAAGACATGAATTTATTAAACATCCTCATTCAAGCTACAAACGTAGCAGTCGCTTCTCCTGAAGCAGAAGAAATAAGATTATCATTATGGGAATTGGCTAAAGAAGGCGGCTGGATTATGATAGTATTAGCCATCTTTTCAATAATTGCAGTATATATTTTCAGCGAGAGATTCATCACTATCAACAAGGCTTCAAAGAGAGATGACAACTTTATGAATATAATCCGTAACTGTATGATTGAAGGCAAATTGGAAGAAGCCAAAGATTTATGCAAACAAACAGACACCCCTATTTCAAGAATGATTGAAAAAGGCATCTCACGTATCGGCAAACCACTCAACGACATACAGACTGCTATTGAAAACGTCGGAAATTTAGAAGTAAGCAAGTTGGAAAAAGGCGTCGCTCTCATAGGTATGATTTCTGGCGCTGCACCTATGCTCGGTTTCCTCGGCACTGTAACAGGTATGATCCGCGCATTCTACGATATGTCTATGGCAGGCAACAACATTGACATCGAATTGCTTTCAGCAGGTATATACGAAGCTATGGTTACTACTGTTGGCGGTTTGTTTGTTGGTATCCTTGCTTATATTTTCTATAACATCATCGTTTCCAAGATTGACAAAGTCGTCAATTTACTTGAAAGCAAGAGCATCGAATTCATGGACGTATTAAATGAACCAGTTTGATTTAATTCATAATTCATAATGCATAATTCATAATTTAGGATGGAGACAGGAAACAACTCCTAACTCCTAATTCATAACTCCTAACTAAAAAGTATATGGCAATAAAATCAAGAAATAAAAGGAAGATAGACTTCAATTCGTCATCCATGTCGGATTTGGTTTTTCTCTTGTTGATTTTCTTCATGTTAACATCAACATTAGTTGCGCCTAATGCGATAAAGCTATTGCTTCCTTCAAGCAACAGCAAGACGATGTCTAAGCAGACCATCACCGTTTATGTCGACGACAACAATCAATATTACGTAGGAGAAAAAGCTGTCAGCGAATCTGATTTGCAGGCTGAGATTTCTGCAGGATTACTCGGTCAGGTTGAAGGCACTGTCGTCATTCGTTCTGACAAAAGCGTTGCTGTTCAATATATTGTAAATATTATTGATGCAGTCAATGAAATCAATAAAGATACAGATAATAAACATAAAGTTTTGTTAGCCACATCAAATAAGAAATGACAAACAAAGACAAGCATAAGTTATTTGGAATCATCGCGACTGTTGCATTTCATGCGATAGCTATCGTTCTGCTTTTCAATTTATGTTTCAAGACTCCGCTTCCATTGCCAGGCGAAGCCGGCGTTGAAGTCAATCTGGGAATGTATGCTCAAGCCATGAGTCAATATGTTGAGGAAACGACCAACCAAGATATCGAAGAGACAACAAGTCAACAAGACAATGAGTCAACAACTGAACAAGTTGAGGAAGAGATTCTTAGTGAAGACGAGGAAATTCCTTCTATAGAAGAAATCGCTGAGGAGGAAGAAGCTTTAGAACCAGAGGAAATCGAAGAAGAAACTATCGAGGAACAAGAAGTCGTTGAAGAAGTCGTTGAAGAGAAACCTGTTATAAATCAAAGAGCAATGTTCCAAGCTCCAAAGAACAAGCAAGAAACATTATCTGAAGGCAATGACAGCGAGCAAAGCGGCATTCAAGGCAAAGCAGAAGGTCTGAAGGAAATTGAGAGATATGAAGGTCATGGAGGTAGCGGCGACGGACCAGCTTACGACTTAGGAGGTCGTGATGCAAAGAGCATCTCAAGACCTAGCAGAAACATCAGCGAAGAAGGTAAGATTGTCGTTGACATCTGGGTCGACAAAGATGGTCGCGTACAAAAGACAGCGATTGGTAAAGGAACAACAGTAACCAACACCGAGATGCGCCAATCTGCACTCCAAGCAGCTAAAAATTCTGTGTTCTCAAAAGATGACAAAGCAGCCGACTTACAAAAAGGCACTATAACATATACCTTTATTATTAGACAATAAAAAACAAAAACAAATGAATTATAATGAGACTTTAAATTGGATGTTCAACAAGTTACCTATGTATCAACGCATTGGAGCATCCGCATATAAAGCAGATCTTAACACCACAATAAATATTATAAACTATCTTGACAATCCTCAGGATTCCTTCAAGTCGATACATATAGCCGGCACCAATGGCAAAGGCAGCACCTCTCACTCATTGGCGTCTGTATTTCAAGAAGCAGGATATAAGACAGGCCTCTACACCTCACCTCACCTTCGCGACTTCAGAGAACGCATACGTATCAACGGAGAAATGATTCCTGAAAATGATGTAGTTGAATTCATAGAAAAGCATAAGAACAAACTTGAAGAACTTGAGCTTTCTTTCTTCGAGATGACAGTAGCTATGGCTTTCGACTATTTCAGGAAAGAGAAAGTAGACATCGCTATCATTGAAGTTGGAATGGGAGGCCGCCTCGACTCAACCAACGTCATCAATCCAGAGTTATGCGTCATTACCAATATCTCTTTGGATCACGTGAAATTCTTAGGCGAAAACGAAGGACTGATAGCCGTTGAAAAAGCAGGCATCATAAAACCTGAAATTCCTGTCGTCATAGGCGAGACACAAGAAGGCAGCAAAGATGTATTCATCAAAACAGCCAATGAGAAAAACGCTCCTATATTCTTTGCCGACAAGATAATGGAATGCAGAAAAGACGACACCTACTCCATCGAATATCAGAAATTCGATATATACAAGAACAATGAGCTTTATCTTAATGACTTAAAATATCCATTGTTAGGAAATTATCAAAAGAAAAACCTCGCTACAGTCATCTGTGCTTTGGATATTTTGAAAGACTCATTCAAGATTGAAGAAACACACATTGTCAATGGTTTGGCAAATGTCGTCAAGAACACAAGCCTGATGGGAAGATGGCAAGTCATAAACAGAAACCCATTGGCCATAGCCGATACTGGACACAATGTAGCAGGCATCAACGAAGTGAACAGACAATTAGCAGAGACAAAATACAACAAACTACATTTTGTATTAAGCGTTGTCAACGACAAAGACATCGACGGCATCTTGCAACTATTGCCAAAAGAAGCCGAATATTATTTCTGCAAAGCCGACATCCCTAGAGGTTTGAATGCAGACATCTTGGCTGAGAAAGCAATAAACTGCGGACTCAAAGGAATGGTATATGAGTCTGTACGCCAAGCTTATTCAACAGCATTAGGCAACGCTCAAGAAGGTGATTTGGTTTTTGTTGGAGGCAGCAACTTTACAGTAGCAGAAGTTGTTTAAGAATTCTAGATTAAGTACCATAAAATTTGGAAAAAAATTCTATTTTTGTAAAAAATTGGAGATAGTGCGCAGAGTTTTTGTAAATATCATTTTATTATGCCTCATTATTACATCTTTGACATCATGTTCCATCAGGAAGCATGTGCCAGAAGATAAAATGATATTGAAAAACAATGTTGTAGAGATTTATTCTAAAGATGTTGATTTCACGAAATCTGACATTTCTCCTTACATCATCCAATCGTCAAATCCTAAATTCTTAGGATTCATGCCTCTCACATGGGTTTATTATAAGACTGAAAATAAAAACAGTAAATTAATACAGTGGATAAACAAGACGGCAGGCGAGAAACCGGTATATTTCAACAATGAAATGAAAGAAAATTCAGTGGAGCAGATCAGCAAGTATCTGGATGACATTGGATATTTCAATTCCGGAATATCAACAAAGATAAAGAACAGAAAAGGCATTTCCAAAGTATATTACGGCATATATCCAGCAAAGCCTTATATAGTTGATGTAATATCATATAAAATTGCTGATAGCGCTATATACAAGCACGTCAAAGAGATAGAAGAAACATTACCTATACAAAAAGGCGAGATATACAATGCTTTCAAACTGGATGACGAACGTGATATGATAACCGAACACCTTAAGAACAACGGTTATTTCTATTTCACCAAAGACTATATCTTCATGGAAGTTGACACCAACTTCAACGACAAGAAAGCAAATATCAACATAAGGATAGACAATGTGCTTGATCCGTTCACTCAAAAAACAGTCAACCATAAGCAATACAAAATAAATAATATATACATCTATCCTAAAGGGACTTTGTCAAATAACATCAAAGCCGATACAACACAGTACACATTTGAACTGAACAAGCATTTCGGTGACGAGACTTATTATTTCATCTATAATGATGACCCTAAAATCAGGCTTAAGACTTTTGACAATATAATCCAGATACAGACTGGCAGTCTTTACAACTTCCATCAAGTAACGCAGACATACAAGGCGCTCAACAATTTAAAGATTTACAATCTCACCAATATCGACTTTGAACCTGTTGTAAATAATAATGACAGCATCAATCTATTAAATTGCAATATTGTCTTAAACAGAACAAAAGTCAATTATTATAGCTTGCAGTTAGAAGGTACCAACTCCAGCGGTGACTTGGGAATCCTTGGAAGTTTCACTTATCGTAATAAAAATATTTTCAAAGGTTCAGAGATATTCAACATCAGTCTCAGAGCCGGTACACAAGCACAATCCGTCCTTGATGACTTTGGAAACACCAGTCTCTTCAACACCAGAGAGTTCGGTATTGATGCAAGCATCTTCTTCCCTAAGTTTTTAAGTCCGATAAAACTTAAAAACTTCACCAAGGAATATCAGCCAAGAACTACATTGACAGTTGGTTACAACTTACAAGAACGACCTATCTACACAAGACAGATAGCACTTCTCACATACGGTTACAACTGGATGAAGAACAAATATGAACAGCATATCTTTACGCCATTAACTCTTAACAGTGTTAAGGTAGAGCCAACACCATCGTTTGAAGCCATCTTAGAACAAGAGACAAACCAACGTATCAAGGATCAATATACAAGCCACTTGATCTTCGGTCTTGATTACACTTACGTCTTCAACAATCAAAATGTCAGATTTATAGAAGACTTCTTCTATTTCAAAGCAAACATTCAATCTAGCGGCAACTTATTATCCGCATTCAACAACACCTCCGCCATCAAGACTATCGACAATTATCACGAGATTTTCGGTATCAGATATGCACAATACATCCGCTTCTCTTTTGATTTCAGATATTTCAAATATGTATACGGAGAGAATCAGATAGCCACACGACTTATGGTGGGAGCTGGTATCCCTTACGGAAACTCCAACGATATGCCTTTTGAAAAGAGTTTCTATGCTGGTGGTTCTAACGGCATGAGAGGCTGGCAGTTCCGTGAACTTGGTCCTGGAACATTCAACAACCCAGACAATCTTAACATAGAACGTATTGGCGACATACAACTGGAGTTCAATTTGGAATATCGTTTCCCTATTCACAGTGTTATTAAAGGCGCTGTATTTACAGATATAGGCAACATCTGGACCATGAGAGAAAACGAGACCTTCGTAGGCGGTCAATTCAAGTTCGACACATTCTACAAACAACTTGCTGCTGACGCTGGCGTCGGAATACGATTAGACTTCTCATTCTTCCTCGTACGTCTCGATGCTGCTGCACCTATAGTAAACCCCGCATATCCTGAAGGCCAGCGCTGGAGAATCAGCAAGTTAAAATTCAACGACTTCATACTTAACTTCGGTATCGGTTATCCATTCTAATCATATTTATTATGGATAGAAGAACCTTATACAACATACTGTTAAATAACTTCGGCTTCACTCCTACTGATGACCAAGCCAAAGTCTTATATCATTTATCAGCTTTTATCTTAACGGAAAAAGAAAGACCTCTCTATTTATTAAGAGGTTATGCAGGTACTGGAAAGACCACTTTAGTCTCGACATTAGTAAAGACACTGCCAAGCATAGGAATGCGTTATCAGTTGCTCGCTCCTACAGGACGAGCCGCCAAGGTCATGAGCACCTATACAGGAAAGACAGCTTATACCTTACATAAAAGACTATATCGTTTTCAAGCCGTTGCAAACGGAGAACTGAGAATGACAAGAGCTGAAAACAAAGCAAAAGACACCATCTTCATCGTTGACGAATGTTCCATGATTTCAGACCAAGGCGACGGATATTCATGGTCGCGTTCATTGTTGGACGACCTTATAGAATTCGTCTTCAGCGGCAGCCGTTGCAAGCTGCTGCTCATCGGAGATTCTGCACAGCTGCCGCCAGTAGGTCTCGACATCTCTCCCGCAATGGACTTCGACATCTTACGTAACAGCTTCAACCTCACAATGGCGACATACGAGATGAAAGAGGTAATGCGTCAGGCATTAGACTCAGGGATATTACATAACGCTACAGAAATCAGGAATTTGATATCAGCCAACAGCCAACAGCTAACAGCCAACAGCCAATATAGTCTTCCTATATTAGATATCAACGACTTCTCCGACATAGTCAAGATTGACCCGATGTCGTTTGAGGAATTGTTATGGCAGAGTTTCGGTGACAAAAGCAGCAACGAAGCTGTTGTCATTTGCCGTTCCAACAAGAGAGCCAATATGTTCAACCAAGCCATAAGAAGCAGAGTGCTGCAAGAAGAAGGCGAACTCTCCACAGGCGACAAGCTCATGGTGGTGAAGAATAATTATTATTGGAGCGGACAACAGACTTTATCAGAATCTCAGAAACTCAAAATCTCAGAAACTCAAAATCTTTATAACATTTCTTTCATCGCTAATGGCGATATGGTGGAGATAAAGAGAATCAACAAGTTCGAGGAGATGTACGGTTTTCATTTCGCTGATGTCGACATACAGCTGACGGATTATGAAGATGCACCGACGCTCTCTGTCAAGATAATAATGGAGACCTTGAACAGCGACACCCCTGCCCTCACCAATGAAGATGCAAAGAGATTATATCAAGCTGTTGAGGAAGATTATATGGATATTCCAAGAGCAGCCGACAGACGTAAGGCCATGAAAGAAAATCCATATTACAACGCCTTGCAGGTTAAGTTCGGTTATGCCTTGACGTGTCACAAGACACAAGGAGGACAGTGGAACAATGTCTTCGTGGAAGCCCCATATCTCCCCGATGAAACCACCCTAGAACACAGCGACCTCCGCTGGCTCTACACCGCCATGACACGCGCCAAAGAAAAGGTATATCTGGTAAATTTCAAGGAAGAATGGTTTTATTAAAAGCTCAGAATCTCAAAAACTCAGAAACTCAGAAACTTTAATAAATAGACTCATACCCAAGGTCCGTTGTCTGTTGTCTGTTGTCCGTTGACAATAAGAGACGCATCAACGACATATTGTTTATTTTTTATTGTGTCGTATGATACGTCTCTACCTTCGACACCGTAGTCTCTACATTTTTAACATTTTTTAACTTTTTTATTTGGGAATGATATGTTAATTTTGCAGAAGAATCAAACATCAAAAAAATGTCAGACCTTTATAATAATACGTACCGTATTCCGTCAGCTCGTGCACAATGGCATGACTACAACGGAGGATATTATTTCATTACAATTTGTACGGACAAAAGAGAACACTTTTTTGGAGAAATTTCAAGTGGAAAAATCTCATTGTCTGAATTAGGTGTTTACACTGAATCATATATTGATTATCTCAATTCAAAATACGATGACTTTAAGATATTATCGCATGTAATAATGCCAAATCACGTTCATCTTATTATTAGAGTGACATATCGTAACAAGAATAAAGAAAATCAAACAGATAACAATAATATTGAGGTAAATAAAATGATGAAAGACATTTCCAAACAATGTGGACGCCTTTCATACATAATTAGTATTTTCAAAAGATCCGTTAGTAATTTCGCCAAAAAGAATAAAATATATTTTGCTTGGCAAACAAGATTTCACGACAGAATCATCAGAAATTATAATGAATTTATTGAAATTCACAATTACATACAAAACAATATTTCCAATTGGAAAGAAGATGAATATCAATAATTCACCGTAGAGACGTATCACGAATATGGTTTGATGATTCCTGTTTACAAAATGACGTAATATTTCTAAACCATATTCTGATGCGTCTCAAACACGAATATTTTAATCTGTTGTCTGTTGTCCGTTGTCTTAAATTAGACGCATCAACGACATATTGTTTATTTTTTTGTGTCGTGTGATACGTCTCTACCTCCAACCACCGTAGAGACGTATCACGAATATGGTTTGATGATTCCTGTTTACAAAATGACGTAACATTTTTAAACCATATTCTGATGCGTCTCAAACACGAATATGGTTTGATGATTCCTGTTAAAAAATGACGTAACATTTTAAACCATATTCTGATGCGTCTCAAACACGAATATTTTAATCCGTTGTCTGTTGTCCGTTGACATAAAAAAACGCATCAACAATATAATATCGTTGACGCGCTTTTGATTAAATCATTTTTTATATTCTTTCCTCAGTTTTTTCAATCCATTTAAAACATCTTTATTAACAGTCTTATTTTCTTTAATATTTAAAGGATAGCATACATATTTTGATGTTAATTCTGCTATTTCTTTTGATTTAGGATTATTATCATATTCCCATTCCCAATAGCAGTTATTATCCATAAATTGGTTTACACATGATTCGGCCGCTGACATATCTTTGTTTAACAATGCACTGAGCGTCTGTCTCAGTGTAGACAACGCACCATGATTTACGCTTGATTGCGTATGTTTCTGAACAATATGCCATTTAGCTCTACCAAACATATCTTTACTTATTCCAAAATACAAAGCATAATAAGTTTCTCCGTTTATTACATCTTTTTGTAGTTTATTAATTTCATCTGTTGTTAATGGTAAACTTGAAAGAATATTATTGATACATGATTCTTTAAACCACCAACGATAAACACCTGGAGATTTTGTTAAAACATTTTTTATTCCACTATTTTTATTATTAAGTTTAGCTCTTAAATCACTGACTTTATCCCAGTTTTGCATAGTCATTATATTATTATTTTATTTGTGATATTATAATCTAATTTCTGAAGTATATAGCCAATACCTTTGCAACCAGAGTATGGATAGACTACATTTTTAAAATCTGCATCTATCAGATATTTATGGTAGTTTTTCCCTGCAAAAATGTAAAATGTGTCTTTCTCCAAATCAAACTTATCTGACATTTGTTGTTTGACTATTTTACTCCATTTTTTCAATTCATCAACCTTTTTACCCACTAATGTTACATTGTAATATGATACATATGTTTGAGGATTTAACAAATGATGTTGAGCTGACAATATGTATACTTCATCTACTTGTAAGATGTCTTTTGCATAATGCCATGCTTTTTTAAACAAAGAACTTGTATATAATTCCTTTGCCATTACTTGAGACATTTTACTAACTTCATTTTTCTGAGAAGTACATGATATTAAAGCGATTCTTTTCATATCTATTGAGTTTAGTATAATTTTTCATAATTCTATAACAGGACGAACAGACATACCCCAGCTACGTCCCGCCATTTCGAACAAACCCAGTTCAAAGTCATTAAAACTTAACCAGCAAGACATCCCAGTGTAATAAGATATAGAAGACCAATAAGCACTACCGTCGCAACTTCCGCTAGTGAATGTATTATCCATCCACTTACCTGTTTCTGGAATAAAGATACTATTACCATTTACTCCTGTTACCTTATATCCTTTAACATTATTTTGCTTTGTCCATTGCCAATCACAGTTATCAATAAGTTCCTGCATCTCATCTATTGTAGGCATTCTCCAGCCTTCTCCCCAGTTGGCAGTGGCTGCATCGTATTGAACATTACCGCTGATGTCATCTATATTTTTACCGTATGTCAAGCTATTTTCTACTGTATATGCGTCTTTTGGTTTTGTCTCGCCCCAAGCGAAATAGCTACCGCAATCTTCAGGTTTAGAAGCTCCAACATTACATGTCGCCCATTTCAATCCCGAAGGCAAGGCAAGGTCAACATACTCGTGGCCATTTACCACATTCTCTGCATCCTGTGCATTCAATGGCTGATATAATCCTAATATACAGCCAAGTGTTATTATTAATGATATTTTTTTCATTTTATTATCGGTTTAAGGCTTAAGGCTTAAGGTTTAAGGTCAAAGACTTCAAAATCTTTAAACCTTAAACTTTAAACCTTAAACTATTATTACTTCATATAAACTACTTTTTCTCTTTGCATCATATTGCCGTTAACGTACATATTTATGATGTATATACCTGATGGCATGTCTGATTTTGGTTGCCATTCGTAATTGTATTCTCCTCTGCTTTGTGTGCCGAGTTTGATGTTGGCTATCTGTTGTCCCATCATATTGCTGATAACAAGCGTGACATCTGCACTTGCTTCTCCAATTAGATATGGGATGTTAAGATTTCCGTTGAATGGGTTTGGATATGCCTTATTGAGAGCATAGAGTTCTGCTGGAGTATTGATGCTCATCGCATCTTCAACAGCAAGCACCTCATTGCCTTTTGCATCTGCCAATATCATTTCTTCAAGATATGAGTTTCCTATTCTCAAGATTGCATGCTTTCCTGGAGTGAGTTTAGCTCCGCTTAAGCTATATGCCATGAACATATATCTGCCGTCATCCATAAACTGTCCTACTTGCTCAAAATTATCCATTGCCATAAGAGGCTCTATCTTGTCGTTTTCATTGCAGTTGAGATAAACCTGAACACCTGCAAGTTCAACAGGAGTATCGACATAGAGTATGCCGTCCACTATAGAATAAATAGCTGTTTCCTCTACATTTCTATCATAGTCACATTTACCAGAGGTGATGATATTGATGATACCGACTATATCCATAACGTCAATCTCACCATCTCCGTTAACATCTGCTGCACCGAATACGAAAGGCTGAGGATTCTCACCAGTGATATAACTAACCACAGTGACGATATCAACAACGTTCACATTCAAACTGCCGTTTGCGTCACCAGGCTGAGCTGTGAGAGGCACTGTTGAAACATTTCTTGAAGCCTCGCTCTCAGTGAGGTTGGTTCGCAATGTCTTGTAATAATAGTAATAACGCTCTCCAGGAACAACATCAAAGTCGGTGAATGTTGTATCTGTAATCATTTCCTTATTGATGAGGATAGTATCAGTATTGCCTCTTTCATTTTTCTGGTAACGATACATATTCCAGCCGAGGTGGTCGTTGAAATAAGTAGAGTCGTTTTCCCATTTCAATTCAACCTTACCGATACCGGCTGTAGCTTCAAAACCAGCGCTCATTGAACCAGCGGCAGAAACCTGTACATTGAAACGCAAGTTTTCGAAAGGAATTTCAAAGAACTCATTATCCTGTGCGTTAGCCACATAAATACGGTTGAGACCGTCAGTCACTGAAGCAGCGTCTAAGTCTAGGTAGACAGTATATATAGTACTGTCCGCACTCCAGCTGCCGTCTGTAGCAATAGCATTCTGAGTATAAGGAGGACGCACGCCCATTGCCACCATAGGAGCTATAGATGTATCCATAGCACGGTTGAAATAAACCTCAAACTTATGACGACCCACGCCTAGAGGTGTCACTTCATCAAACTCATCCTGAGCATCCTTGCCATTTACGAGAACCTTCCAAACGATGCCATGAGCCTTGGAAGAAGGACGTCTAGCTGCAGTGCTTTCAAGAATATCATTAAGAGAAGTAGAACCAGGAGTGTCTATATCATAGATATGAGAACTTATTATTTCATCATTTGAAGATCCGAGATAAGTTCCATCCATAGGACATACTATCATTGAAGAACCAGTTGTACTTATATCATTATATGATATTATCTCCTTATTACTATTCATCTGATAATTATTAAATACATTACCCAAAAGAATATAAGATGAACGACTGTTAGCAACATTATGAGTCGAAGTTCCAGTTCCACTAGTTACAAAATAATTTCCTACAACATTATTAGCAAAATCAAATGTTGCCCCAGGTCCATTACAACTACGGATTTGCAATCCGTCAACAGTAGTCGAATGTGTATAATAAGAAGGTATATCTAATGGAGACTGGTTATAAATTAAATTGGTATTTGTCACATTCACATTTTGGGTCAAACATACAGTATTATCATTATTATTATACCTAACAATACAATTATCTAACAAAGCATTTCTTGAATAAGTAATATCAATATTATTAATTCCTGTTCCTGAGTTCAAGATTTCATTCATATATTCAAACTCATAATCGTCAGAGTAATAACAATATTGGTAAGTTACATAATTTTGAGTCGTTATATTTTTTGCATATTCTATTATACAATAAGACAAGGTGTCACAATGTCTTAACGTCATTTCATATCTTCCATAACCCAAGTCTGTCTTAGTAAAAGTAATCATATTGCCAGGTTCACCTTTGGCAATAATTTTACCGTTGTTAACCATTTTTACATTATCCTTAAATTTCACCACTGTACCTGGCAAGATGGTAAGAGTAGTACCTTCTGTAATACCAAATGTCTCAGTTACTATATAATGCACATCAGGATGGAGAGTCATATCTTCTGCGAGAAGACCTTTAAGTTCAACGCCGTTTTCCACTCTTATCTCAAAAGGATATTCCATAACAGCTTCTGCATTAGGGCATGTCGCTTTAAGAACCAAACAGATATAACGTCCGTCAACCACATTGTCGGCAATCTTCATCTTAATAGGGTTAACAGCCTTGCTCTTTGCGTAAGCAGAAAGATTATGTCCGAATTCTATATTGTCGTTTTCAATAAATTCAATAGTTCTGTCGTCTTCATATTCTGCAAATTCAAGCCAGTAAGTAATGCTGTCCGCTGCGCCCCATGTAGTGCGTAATGTAGGATAGAAATACAATACTTCGCCAGCATCTGGGCGTCCGTCGCCGTCGCCTTCATCATCAGTAATCTGGTATGTCACCATCTGCAGCTGAGCAGGTGCTGGTCCAGCCTCATAACAAGCCAAGAAATTGACATG
>JAZKYG010000106.1:0-3249 GCA_045612025.1 Bacteroidales bacterium | reverse complement strand
GCTTTTGCTTCGGTGAGACCTACTGATGCTACTTCTGGAGTGATGTATGTACAGCCTGGGATATTGTTGTAATTCAATTTTTCTGGGTCTAAGCCGCAGATCTTTTCAACGCAGATGATAGCTTCGTGTGATGCTTTGTGTGCCAATGCTGGGCCGTGGACGATGTCGCCGATAGCGTAAACGCCTTCAACGTTTGTCTTGTAATAATCGTCAACGATGACTTTGCCTCTTTCTGTTGCGATGCCGAGTTCTTCAAGACCGAGGTTTTCGAGGTTTGTCTGTACGCCGACAGCTGAGAGAACGATGTCAGCTTCAACGACTTTAGGTCCTTTCTTTGTTTCGATTGTACAAACGCATTTTTCGCCTGTTGTGTCGACGTTTGTAACTGATGATTCTGTCATGACAGTCATCTTCAATTTCTTGAAGCAACGTTCTATTTGTTTTGAAACTTCTTCATCTTCAACAGGAAGGATGTTTGGCATGAATTCAACTAAAGTGACTTTAACGCCCATTGATGTGAAGAAGAATGCGAATTCTGAACCGATTGCGCCAGAACCTACAACAACCATTGTTTCAGGAAGCTTGTCTAAAACGAGAGCCTGACGGTAGCTGATGATTTTTTCTCCGTCGATAGGAAGAGCTGGCAACTGACGAACTCTACAACCTGTTGCGAGGATGATGTGCTCTGCTTCGTATACTGTTTCAACGCCTTCTGCATCAACAACCTTGACTTTCTTGTCAGCTGTCAATGAACCTAAACCAGCGATGAGTTCTACATTGTTTTTCTTGAAAAGATATTGAACGCCTTTGCTCATGTTGTCAGCAACGCCACGGCTGCGACGTACTACAGCTTCCATGTCGGCTTTAACTTCGCCTTCAACGCTGATTCCGTAGTTTTCAGCGTGTTTCATATATGTGTAAACTTGAGCGCTTTTCAAAAGTGCCTTGGTTGGAATACAACCCCAGTTCAAACATGTTCCGCCGATTTCTGATTTCTCAACGACAGCGACTTTTTTGCCTAATTGTGAAGCTCTGATAGCAGCGACGTAACCACCTGGACCACTGCCTATTACTATAACATCGTAATTCATGATAATATTATATTTTAAATTATTGATTTTTAAAAATGCGTGAACTGCGAAATTACTAAAAATATCGATAAAAATATTACACTATACATATTTATTTTTGTAGATATTTTCCATTAATCATTCCTAACTCCTCAATCCCTCATACCCTCAGTTCCTCAATTCCTCAGCATCTCATCTTTAGTCCTTAGACTTTTGTCATTAGTCCTATTGGGGCGTTCCGGCTACGCCGTCGGGCTTTCCGCTATATCTTTTTCCGCTGCGCTCCAAAAGGATGCCGCTCCAATCCCTAACGCTTGGGGCTACGAGCAATGAGTGGCGGGCTCAGTTACTGAAACTGCCCAAAGCTTATTGCAAAAAAAAAATTAACAGCATTTCTTAATTTTTGAAAGAAAAATGTTAAAAATTGTTGATTCGATGAAAATTCTTTCAAAAACACTTGACTTTTGAATTGGGTTGTTCGTACTTTTGCAGCACATGCAATAAGGAAAATCTCCTTGATTAAAATCAACATTTTTTTTATTTGAATTCTGATATAACCGCGGGTTGGAATTATATATTCATTAATTTTTATTAACTGAAATTTCTTTGCTTATGAAAACAATTGCTAGTTCCCAATTGACGGGGAAATGGTATAGCATTGCCCGTACCCGCAACTTTTTTGAAATGAATTTCGTTGAGATATTCCTTTATATTTCAATTGCTTACAAAAATTATCTTGATTTGCTTTATGTCGGAGTAAAAGATGATAGAAGTAAAGTCTTAAAAAAATTAACCTTAAAAATTTTAACAAAAAATGATGTCAATTTTATAATTCTTAGAAAAGGAATTTTTAAGAAAACGTTTAGAATTTTAACGTTCGATGATAAAAATGGAATATTGATTTTGTCGGATAGAAAGATGAAATATCTTTCAATATTATCAAGGAAACCAACACTAAGCCATGAAGTGGTGGAATCCAGCCTGAATCAAATTGAAGAACTGAATGGAAAAAGAATGGAATTATATAGTGGCAGTATTGTCTAAGCTCATACGGCGATGCCGTACGTTATATGTGTTCAAGCCTTTCAGACTATAATGCTAATCATTCTTCATTATACATTATACATTCTTCATTAAAAAAATAATTCCTAATTTTTTTGAAAAAAAACTGTTGTCTGTTGTCTGTTGTCTGTTGACTTTTTTTTATCTTTGCGTTTTACATAAAATATTAAGGTATTATGACATTAAATTCACTTACAGCAATATCTCCAGTAGATGGCAGATACCGTTCCAAGGCAGCAGGTCTTGATGAATATTTTTCAGAATTCGCATTGATCCGTTATCGCGTGAAAGTAGAGGTTGAATATTTCATCGCATTATGCGAACTTCCATTACCTCAACTCGCTGATTTCGACCATAAATATTTCCCAACATTACGTTCTTTCTACGAAAACTTCACAGTAGAAAACGCAGAAGAAATCAAAGACATCGAGAAGGTTACAAACCACGACGTTAAAGCTGTTGAATATTTCCTCAAACGTCGTTTCGATGAACTCGACCTCAAGAGATTCAAGGAATTCATCCACTTCGGTTTGACTTCACAAGACATCAACAACGTAGCTGTGCCTCTCACTTTGAGAGATGCTAACGCTAACATTTACTTGCCAGCAATGCAAGAACTTAGAGACAAGCTCTTCGCAATGGCAGAAGAATGGAAAGACGTTCCAATGTTGGCTCACACTCACGGACAACCAGCAAGTCCAACACACCTCGGAAAAGAAATCTACGTTTTCGTAGAACGTCTCGATAACCAAATCAATAATTTGAAAAACATTCCTTTCTGTGCTAAGTTCGGCGGCGCAACAGGTAATATGAACGCACATAAAGTGGCTTATCCAGAGATAGAATGGAAAAACTTCGCTAACAATTACATCAATAATAATTTAGGTCTTACAAGACTTCAAACAACAACGCAGATTGAACACTACGATTTCATGGCAGCTTATTTCGATGCAGTGAAACGTATCAACACAATCTTGATCGACCTCGCTCGCGACGTATGGCAATACGTTTCAATGGAATACTTCAAACAAAAAATCAAAGCTGGCGAAGTAGGCTCTTCAGCAATGCCTCATAAAGTCAACCCAATCGACTTTGAAAACGCAGAAGGTAACCTCGG
>JAZKYG010000105.1:0-2750 GCA_045612025.1 Bacteroidales bacterium | reverse complement strand
AAGAAAATCGATGAAGAGGGTAGAGAATATTGGTCATCAAGAGATTTAGCAAAGATTTTAGAATATAAAGACTATCGTAATTTCTTGACAGTCATCAATAAAGCTAAAGAATCTTGTAGCAATAGCAATATCATGCTAATAGACCATTTTGTTGACGTCACCGATATGGTTTCAATTGGCTCAGGAGCTACAAGAACAATAGAAACAATTCGTCTGTCACGTTATGCCTGTTACCTTACTGTACAAAATGCAGATCCAAGTAAGACTATTGTAGCTCAGGCTCAGACGTATTTCGCTATCCAGACAAGAATTGCAGAAGTCAAACAGATGGAAGAATACAATCGTCTTACATCAGAAGATGAGAAACGACTATTTCTGCGAAATGAAGTGACGAAACATAATCTATTGCTTGCTGATGCCGCAAAAGAGGCTGGCGTGATAAAGCCATACGATTATGCTGTATTTCAAAATTATGGATATAAAGGATTATACGGCGGCCTCGGCGCAAAGGAAATACACTTTCGTAAAGGCTTGAAGAAAAACCAAAAGATACTAGACCACATGGGAAGCACAGAATTGGCGGCTAATCTATTTCGTACTACTCAGACGGAAGAAAAATTAAGGAGAGAGAATATAAAAGGTAAGGCAAAAGCAAATCAAACACATTACGATGTGGGAAAGAAAGTCCGGCAGACCATTGAAGATCTCGGAGGTACCATGCCAGAAGACTTGCCAACAGCAGAAAGTATTAAAACGATTGAAGCAAAACAACAAAAAGGAATAAAGGAGTAAGTCAACAAGACTACAAGACCACAAGTTTTAGTTAGGAATTAGGAGTTAGGAGACAAAGAAGCTCCGCACTATCTGGGATGACGAACAAGAAAAATGGTATTTCGCAATTGTCGATGTAGTTGCTGTATTGACAGGAAGTGCAGATCCACAAGCGTACTGGAGAAAACTAAAACAACGTCTAAAAGAAGAAGGTAATCAAACCGTGACAGATTGTCACGCTTTCAAAATGCAAGCTGCTGATGGCAAGATGCGACTGACGGATGTAGCTGATACTGAGCAGTTATTTCGTCTCGTTCAGTCGATACCTTCACCTAAAGCTGAGCCTTTCAAGATATGGATGTCGCAAGTGGCAAGCAGCCGCCTCGAACAGATGCAAGACCCAGAGCTTTCCATAGAACAGGCGATGGCTGATTACAAGCGTCTTGGTTATTCCGATTCATGGATTAACCAAAGATTGAAAAGCATAGAGATACGCAAGGAACTCACAGACGAATGGAACCGCACAGGAGTTATAGAAGGCTATCAGTATGCTACGCTCACTGACATCATCACTCAAGAGTGGAGCGGATTCAAGACAAAAGAATATAAGCAATTCAAAGGATTGAAAAAAGAAAGTCTCCGCGACAACATGACTAATGTGGAACTGATTCTTAACAGTCTTGCAGAAGCCTCAACGACAGAGATTTCAAAGCAAAAAGACCCATCAGGTTTTGAGGAAAACAAAGTCGTTGCAAAAGAAGGTGGCGAAGTCGCAAAGATAGCTCGTGAACAACTAGAAGCAAAAATAGGGAAGACTATAATATCTTCTAAAAATGCCAAAGACTTCACTCAATTGCCAGAGAAGTGATAAAAGACTACAAGACCACAAGACTACAAGACAACAAGTTTTAGTTAGGAGTGAGAAGTTAGGAGTTTTTTAGCCACGAGCTTTGAGCCGTGAGCTCTGAGCAATAAATAATTCCTTTGCGTTCTCTGCGTCTTTGCGAGAGGTTTCGGGAATTAGGAATTAAGGGTATGAGGATTTGAGCCCTGAAAGGGCGAAACAAATATAGGATAAGGCAACGCCTTATTAGTTGGGAATTAGGAGTTAGCGACTAGGTGTTAGTAGCTCCCAACGCGTTAGGGATTGAAGCGGCATCCTTTGCGAGCGGGAACGGGAACAAGGTTCGTGGACGAGATTTTTTTGGACGGGGTTTGGGAAGCGAGACGAAAATGGAGCGAGCAAAGATATAGCGGAAAGCCCGGCGGCTTTGCCGAACGCCATAATTCAATTCATAATTCATAATGCATAATTCATAATTAAAAGTTAAAAGTTATAGGTCAGTGTCTGAGTTCAGAGTTCAGTGTTTAAAAAAAAACTTGTTGTCTTATTGTCTTGTAGTCTTGTAGTCTTGTAGTCTTTTTTTTATTTTTGCAGAAAATAAGAAAACGATGAAAATGTCATTCAAGCCGGGTACTATGATTTATCCGCTGCCTGCTGTAATGGTGAGCTGCGGCGATAGCCCCGAAAACTATAATATCATGACTGCAGCATGGACAGGTACCATCTGCACCAACCCTCCGATGTGTTATGTGTCAATCCGTAAGGAACGTCACTCTCATGAGATAATATCGCGTACCAAAGAGTTCGTCATCAACGTGACGACGGAAGAGCTGGCTCGCGCTACCGACTGGTGTGGAGTGCGCTCGGGCCGCGACTACAATAAATTTAAGGAGATGCATCTCACTCCAGAACAGGGTCAGGTGGTAAAGGCTCCTCTCATCGCCGAGTCGCCGCTAAACATAGAATGTCAGGTGGTGGAGGTGAAGGAACTCGGTTCTCATGATATGTTCATCGCTAATGTGGTGGCCGTCAACGGCGATACCAAATTCTACGACCCAAGCACCGGTCAGTTCCAGCTTAACCAAGCCGACCTCATCACTTACTCGCACGGAAAATATTATTCAATAGGAGAGAA
>JAZKYG010000104.1:0-10367 GCA_045612025.1 Bacteroidales bacterium | reverse complement strand
GCATGATTCATTATCATCACACATGCACCACTTTCTACAGACCATAATTTCGCTGTATTATCCAAACTCGATGTAGCGATATAGTCTCCATCTTTGCTGAAAGATGCGCCATTGACATAATTATCATGTTTCATAGTCACGATACATTCTCCACTTTCTACAGACCATAATCTTGCAGTATTATCATTGCTCAATGTAACAATATATTTTCCATCTGGACTGAATGATGCTGCATATACACTTTTATCATGGTTCATTGTCATCGCACATTCTCCACTTTCTACAGACCACGACTTCGCTGTATTATCCAAACTTGATGTAACAATATATTTTCCATCTTTAGTGAATGACACACTTCTAATTACATCATTATGAGGCATTGTCATGACACAGTCACCATTTTCTATAGCAAATAATTTTGCTGCATTATCTATGTACGATGTGACAATATATTTTCCATCCGGACTGACAGCAGCTGCATTCACAGAACCTTGATGTACAAATCTTTTTTCAGGAAATTCATAATTGGCATCCAAAGTCCTTACAGCATGTTCAAAGTCTGCACATTTCAAACTTTCTTTATTATTATCAGCAAGATATGCAAGCAGTTTGACAGACATATATCTATCATCATCATGCTTTACCATTTCCTCTGCTTTTGTCGCTATATGACGGCTTTGTATCTGAAGGAAGTTTCTCTCATTTTTCTTCAGGTTTATCACAAGCAACACGAACAGGACGATGATAGAAGACAACACAGAAATGACACAAACATTTCTTTTTCTCTTAATCTTCAGCTCTCTCTGCAATGCTTCTTCCTTATGTTTCTTGACAATGTCTATAAGTGAGTCATGAACCAGTTCAACATATTCGACACCGTTCACGATGCTCTTCTTTATAAGTCGGTTCTGCAAAAGAACATCTTTATATTTATTATTGAAATCTATCTTTTCCAATGCATCGCAATCGCTGCTAACTCTAACGCGTTTATCCTTATCAACCAAGACCGATGCGATGACATTTCGTTCATCTATGGAAATATGGCACTTTTCAATAATATCGTTATAGAAATTCTCTATGCTATCGGTTATCATATTCCTGCTCCAGAGCTTATCTATATTATAATATAAGGAGGTACATATAACCGACAATATCAGTGCCGATATGTATGCTTCTTGATTTGGATTGTCAGCATCAGTGTCTGTTGACCTCAAAAGTACATCTTTGATATCAGCACGCAAGGCTTCATCAAATCCCTCATATTGCATCATCACCTCATCGGCACCTTTTATGGTCAGCGGTTTCAGGCAAAATCTGTTATGCTTCAGTTCTGGTATGAAGTAACGCTGCATGCACCAATAGTCGAGTTCGCCAATATATTCTGTACGGATAGAAAATATAGCCTTATAATTTTTATTGGTCTTTATTTCTGGGAATGCAGAATTATCGTCATTCTCCGCGCCTCTATTTATTTCATCTAAAATATATTGAGGGCATTTATCTGAGCTTATTTTTTCAAGCCATGAGAAGAAACGGCTCGTCCATTCCTTTGACTTTGGATAGTTGACGACTTCTTCAAACTGGTCGAAAATCAAGACTATTTTAAAAGGGATTCCGTATATGGAGAGCATGTTGTTGCGAAGCATCCACCAAATGTCATCAGAGAACTTCTCATTCAAAGCGGCGACAAAAGAATCTTCCACATTAACATTTGGAGAAAATGTCAGTTTTGCATTTTCATTAGCCATGCAATAGTCAGCGATAGCATTTTCTATACGCGAGTTTATAACTTTATCAAAATCAATATCATCATTGTTATATTCATCGTCTGTAAACGCTATCTTAACAGGGAAACATCTGTTTTCCCTAAGTTTAGGTGTCAGACCTGCATCTATCAATGAACTTTTTCCCTCGCCTGATTCTGCATAACAAATCACATAATCATTATTGATTACCAAGTCGAGAAGAGACTCAATATCGTTGTCTCTTCCTTTAAAAATTCTTGCATCAGATTCACTATATGCATTAAAGCCCAAGAAAATCTCTTGTCTTTCAATTTTTACAGACTCCATACTCATAAGTCATCATTTTGATTTTTGAATAATTTTTCCCCAGTCGAGATTTATAAAGCTCTCTTGATTTTCAACATCGAATGTAATCATTTTCTTTTGGGTATAGAAATGAGATTTCAAGATACCCAATGCAGCAAGGCCTTCCACCAATCTCACATCAACAGCATTACCATTAAAGACATTATTAGCGACTATTATAGGCAAGCAATAACCATCCTTAAGATCCTCGCTCAATGTTTTATAGAACTCATCAATGATCTCTGTTTCCTTAAACAGATTGCTTTCCCTATTGATACTTTTTTCAATAAAGGTCTCTGTCACTATAGGCATATAATATTTGCATTTAGGAACACCTTCCTTGATTTTCTTCATATAGTTTTCGCCTTCTATTATTCGGCCGGAGCCTCCTTCATCAAACCAAGCGTCAATGTTTCTGTCAGCCAAAATTTTATAGATAATCTTCACGAATTCATAATCATTGCTTGAATAAGATATAAACACATCATATTTTTCTTTCTCTGGCTTTACATCTTTATTATTGACAATTAAATTCTTATGATTATCGGTAAGAGTCTCCAATATGCATTTGACATCTTCATTTGAAGCATAATTAACTTCATTAAGGAATGTATCGAAGCTGTCTTCCACGTCACTTTCATTTATCCAATATCCGCTTTCTCCCTCAAATAAGTTATCGGAACATATTGGATACCATAGGAAACGGAAAAGCCAGTCTGGCATATTGCAGCCGAGCACCATCATACGTTTCTTTCCATTTCGCAAATATTTTATGAGATTTTCAGCCATGAAATCTTTCTCATGAAGGGAATGCATGAATCTAAGCAACATCTTTTCATCATACACCCAGTCGTAGCTGTCCATTGCATTTCCAAAGATATGATAGACACACTTGCCTATAGGGATAGGCGTTTTATTATTGTCATTGAGTTTATACCAGACTGAATTGTAAGACAGGCCTTCTCGTGTTAAAATATTTTCAATGAACTTAAAGTTTGTAGTTGTGATTATCATTGGGAAATTAAATGAAAGCAAGAAATCCTTCACATAAGATTTCAAATATATCTCATTTTTATTGTCCGCTTCTACAATATACTTCTTGTATTTAGCGACATAGTCCTTCCCCTTTGCCCTGAACACTCTATGCATTATGGACAATCCATAATAATTATGTTTCAGTATCAAATCTATTTTATCGGGAGTGAGTTCTATATTGTAATCCTTTTGGAAACGTACAAACAAGTACTCTCTTATCGAAATTTCCTTACCATCAGAAAAATCGCCTTTATATACAAACATATCCTCTCCTATGACAGGTACAATTTCCTCATAATGATCGAAAAGGCTGTCAACCAAAGTTTCTTTATCCAAGCCAGACTCTTTATACATACTTATATTTTCTTTATGCGTAATTATATTATATCAAAGCCGCACGGCGGTACAGTTCTACGTGCAAATTCCTAACTCCTAATTCCTAATTATTATACATTCGTGTCACCTTATCATTTGCTATATGCTGTTTTATTTTAAGGCTTCCGAATTTCCACATCTTGAAGCAGAAGTAGATGAAGAGTGCTGTGAAAGACACACTAACAAGTAATATGACATTCTCATCGATTGGCGAGAATCTGTCAACTACAGCTTCTGAAGCGAAGAGTATCGTGTCATAAAGTCCATGTACGATGACTGGTGCTACGAAAGTCAATATTCTGTTCCTTTGTTTGTTCTTATTTTCGAAGGCAGCAAGTGAGTAATAATAGCCCATCACCACTCCGAAGCAGAAATGACCTGGGATAGCGGTAAATGCTCGTGACACGCCAATCTCAATATATGAATCTACATCGGACAAGAGATAGGTAATATTTTCCAATGCTGCAAATCCCATTGAGACGCATACTGCATACACGATACCGTCCATTTTCTCATCGAAGTATTTGTTTTTTCTCAGCACCAGCCAAAGGACAAAAAGCTTAGCGGCCTCCTCTGGGATGGCAGCACCAAAGAATGAGATTCTAAAAGCATCCATTACGGTATATACATCTTCAGAATATAACCCTATCATCTCTGACGGAATAGATACCACAAACGACAACGGCACTGTCAGAAATCCCAACAAGAATGCTCTAACAATCTGACCCACAGGCTCTGGCTGCATCTTATCTTTACGATAGATATATAACAATAAAATTACTACTGGGAGTAATGCTGTGATTAAAAGGGTTGCATTCATAGGTTTGATTTACATTTATTATTTTTTATAATTCTAACTTACTATCATTTTTTTTATAATCCACTAAAGCAAGTATCTTTACTATGGCATTATTAAGCATTGAGTCATAGCCCTTTGCATCTTTATCAACAACATCAAGATGTTCAAATTCACAAATATTAGGATGTCTTCTATATTCAGACGCTTTGACATCATCTTTAATCTTTTTATAATCAGTCTCACTAACACCATTTCTTTTCTTCCAAAGATCGTATTCTTCCTTGATGTCATCACTCATTCCATTAGTGTTGATTTTTTCAAAGATCTTGTCTAATTCTATCACACAAGGGAAATATCCAAACAACAACTGCTCAACATCCCATCTGTTATGCTCAGCAATGCCTAGCAACAAATCTACATCCTTATGTTCTTTCAAGTCTTTGAGGACAGTCTTTCCGACGCTACGTTCTTTCACATAAATATAATCTGCGAAGTTACGATTAGACCATTGCTTATCCAATGTCAACTTTCTCCAAGATTTCCAAACTTCTGACATAATCGGATCATCAACAACATTTGACGGCCAACCTTTTCCTTCCTTTTCCGCAGTATAAGCCCAGTTCACCAATAAAGCTTTCAGATATTGTGATCTGTCACTCATATATTCACCATATAACATCCCAAATGGATGTATTTTTCTATAACGTCCACTTACTGCAGATGTTGTATTTTCCAAATTCCTGATGATATCTGACACTTCACTCTGGTATACCCATATATCCTGCGCTTTTTCATATACTTCAACTGGCATATATAAACTTGCAGCTATCGCCTGATGGGTCTGTGTAAGACATATTGCTATGGTAAGTTTTGATTTCTTGACAAATTCATCATTTTTATCAGAAATATCATGCAGGAACTGACGCACGCCTTGAGATTCCAACTCACCCTTCACAAATTCAATTTCAACATCAAGAAAATTCTGTTCAGCTCTGCAAAGATGTTTCCATTTACAACCACTATCCTGCATTGGATCCATCCATTGGACTTTTCTGTCATAATTATAAGAATCTATATAACGATGACGTACCAGTTCGAAAATATTGGCGTAACGGCCTTTAAAGAAATCCATTTCTTTATCAGCATTTGTATCAATGAAAGTAATTCTCGTACGCACCTTATTCTTAACCTGTTCACGCTTACAAGCATCCTCAATATTTTCAGCATTGGCATAATTCATATAATGAGCCTGCGACAAAGCCTGTACGCCCATTGCAATACCCATTTTAGACATACCGACAATCACGAAATGTACATGTTCATCAGAATCTTTAGCAATACCTTCCTTTCCATCCAGAGGCGTATAATCAATTCTGTTTCCTATGCTGTCTTCAGAAAACGACTCCACAATGACTTTCCTTGCCCACGACTCATATCTGTTGAAAGGAATAAAATCGAGACGTGCTTTTATATCTTCCGTTACATCCGCGAATTGAAATACAGAATAAGTAGCCTGATATTCAAACATCACCTTACATACTTTTCTATCTGCATTTTCCTCTCTAAGATTTTCTGTTATAAGATTAACACATCGCATATTCAAAGCATCGTGGTTTGTCTCGCCATTTTCTTGTGATGTAGATTCTCCCAAAACATATATCTCTGTTGCATATTTAAGATATAATTTTTTAATCTCTTGCTTCGAATTTCTCAATGCCTTGTAAATTATAACTTTTTCCAAATCATCTTTAGAAAGATATGCCGCAAGTTCATCTCTAACTTCATTAGCATTTCGGTTTGTCTGAAGTATTACATAATCATTATCACCTTCGCACTTGAAATTTATTTCACCCTTTTGTCTTTTAGTAAATAAATTTTTAATCACAGAAGCAGCAACTTCATTAGCACCGAAAACTACAGCAAATTTATTTTTTCCAATTTGATGAAGTTTATACCTCACCATTCCATTCTCCCAGTTTTCTCTTCTTCTGTCGAACCAGCCGATCAAGACCGCCACAAGCAAACCATTCAAAAGTAAATAACCTAAAATAGATATGATTGCAGCCCATCGCCTGCCCTTCTCTGTAGGCGCTATATGCTGGTTGCCCGGATCAATATAATGGTAATACAAACTCCAGAACAAGGACGGTTCTTCTGACGCTTCATTGACTATATTCTTCGGCAGTTTGTCAACTTCCTTAACAAAACACCTCAGACTATCATCAAATTCCCAACCTGTTAATTTTGCTATATATTTATTGGAATTATACAATAAAGCATACTCATCTTCCATTGAAATAGTATCTTTATCTTTATCATACATATTCTCAGAAAAAACCAGTTCCTTGGCAAAGTTTTTTTGATATTCAGAAATAGTAGAATACTCTTCTTTTGTTTTACACTTTTTCCACATATTAGGAATGACTCCATCGCAGAACACAAACAACATCATTATTGCAAATGGAACCAGCATCACTAGATTTACAACCTTATGCAAAAACGTATTCTTTATCCAAAGCAGGTCTAATTCTATCATATTAAATAGATACCTGACGGCATAATATATATATATGAAAGCTCCTATTCCAGCACATAGGTACACTATGTTCATCAACCACTTGGTAAACATACTTTTCTGCTCAGGCACAAAAAACGACATCAACAATACAATTACGATTAATATTGTAATGCACCAATCCTTATTACATTTTGATTTTAGACGAGAATATCTTTCTTTCATTTTCATATATATCGTTTTAGTAAACATTTCTTTTCTTCACTTTTATTTTAGTACTTTGCCTTATACCTCGCAAATATAAAAAAATTTTCGTCGGGCAGTTTATGAAACCCGACGAAAATGAATTGTATGAATTAAATAAATTGAATGCGCTTCGCTTTTTATTCTGTGATAGGGCGCACCGTAAAGCCATAGTCGCGACTGTGGTAAAGATTCACGTACTCGTCATCGTCGAAGTACAGGCCGCACGCGCTGATGTCGTAGGTGTAGCCGCCGCCCTGAGTAGAACTCCAATAGTAGCCTGATTTACCCTTATTATTTTTAGCTTTAGATTGCCCATTAAGATAACCAGCAGCAGGAAGAAATATAGTATTTCCATTAGGTCCTTCTACGATATGTCCACTATTACCACCAATTGATTTAAATGTCCATGTACAATTGTCAACTAATTCTTCAAATTCTGATTTTGTCGGCATCCTCCAGCTGCTACCCCAATTAGCCGTAGCAGCATCATATCTTTCCACACCGCTAAAATCCCCAAGTTTCTTTCCGTAAGTCAAACTTTTTACAGCATCATAAACTTCTTTAGTTTTTGTCTCGCCCCACGCATAATAGTTGCCACATTCCTCTGGCTTATTTGCTCCAACATTACATGTTGCCCATTTCAAGCCGCTTGGAAGACCAAGGTCAACATATTCATGGCCGTTTATTATATTATTAATAGAATCATGTTCGTTTTGTTGCTCTCTATCTAATATCGCTGCTTCTTTCTCTGACAACACAGATTCTTTCTCCGATATTGATTTGCTTGTAAAAATAAGTCCAATAACAGAAGACAGTAATAATACAGAAAGAACAATCACTATTGCGATATGACGTTTCTTTAACTTATCTGGCATTATACCCACATCAGGCATATTATCCAACTTATCCTTCAATTTCTGGTTTTCCTTTTTCAACTCAGAGATGCTATTATCCTTTTCTCGGTTTTTAATTATTCCAGGACTGGTACTTTCAACAAGAGACTGGAGATGATTTCTTTTTTCATCATTGTTAATCCTCTGTATTCTTAACAACAGGTCATCGCGAGCAACTTCTACACTAAGTTCTTCTGCTTGCAATTTCTTTATCAAAAGTTCTATCTCCTCAATTTCCTTTTCTTCTAATATCCTTTTTCTTTCAATCTCCTCTTCCCTCTTGTTTTCCTCGTCTCTCTTATTCTTAATATAATAAGCAACTTCTTTCAATAACTCCTGCATTCCCTTTTCCGGATTCTTCATATAATCGATATAATCCAAATCAGATATGCGCAACATCACCGACCTATCATAACGGGAATCATCAACACGTACAGGTATTATTTTTTTCTCAAGTTCGTAGGCACAGGCTATCTCTTTACGTGTCCATGGAGATTTATTTGCATTTTCAGTTGAAAGATAAATAAAGATATCAGACTCTTCTATATTAGCTACAATCTTCTCTGCAAAATCATCACCATGATGAATGCCATCTTCATCAAACCAATATGTCACTCCAGCAGAAGTCAATGCATCCTTTACCTTAGATACTACATTATCAGGGATAACATTTCCTTTTTCATCCTTATAATCCAGACGAGAATAACTTATAAAAACATCGTATTTCATATTGCTCTTTATTTATGCAAATCACAAAGTCGCAGAGTCTTATCTCTGTTACTTTTAATCCTATACATCTCCGCACTGCACGTACGGCTCTATGTATTATATCCTAATTCCTAATTTAACAAGACGCTTCATTGCGTGTTTATTTTTCAGTAAACATCGACACGCCCCAACTCAGTGACTCGGAGCCTCGGTGTCTCAGTGACTTTAAAAATCCCTTATACCCTTAGTTCCTCAACTCCTAACTCCTAACTCCTAATTAATTCATAAACTTCTCGCCTGGCCCATATTCCTTCACTCTCCCTTTCACTTCGCCGTTCTTATATGTGCATTCACTCTTGACGCTGCCGTCTTCGTAATATTCTGTTGCAGGTCCGTTGGCGACATTATCAGAAAACATCTTTCTTGTCTTCACATTCCCGTTTTCATAATATGTCTCCTGCAATCCTTCAAACTTACCGTCTTTATAAGTGTACATGACATATTTAGGTCCTTGTCCTTTTTCTGCATACAAATACCATGTAGTCACGCCATCTCTATTGCCCGCCTTATATCCTGACTCTTCTTGTTTGAAACCTTTGTCGTTGTAAAGCACAGAATTGCCGTCAAGATATCCTTCTTTATATTCTTGCCTTGAAGCAATCTTGCCGCCTCTATTCCAAGAATAGGCGCAGCCGTCAATCATATCGTTTTTGTAGTCTATCTTCCTGATGATATCAGCCTGCTTGTCGAATTCAAGATAAAGGCCGTCTTTCTTGTCTTCTTTATAATGAATGATATAACGAGGAAGTTCTGTGTTAGGATGCGTCTCGACCCAAGCGCCGTCTTTCATACCGTTCAACACATTGCCATAGACTTTGACAGCACCGTACATCTTCTCGAAAGCGCCGTCTTCCATCGAACTTACTCTTACGTTATATATCTGCTGAGAAAAAGCTGTCGCAGCAAACATCATCATCGCTAATGTAAAAATGATCTTTTTCATGTTTTTAAAGTCAACGGACAACGGACAACAGTCAATGGTCCTTGTCCAATTTTTAATTTTTATTAATGTTTTAAAAAGCAAAGGATACGACGAAGATAAAATAAGGACGCAGCAAGCCGCGTCCCTACATTGTTAATTGTTAATATCAATTGTTAACTGTTAATTGTTTGATGTATTCGTCAATACCTTTAGCAGCTTTCTTGCCAGCGCCCATAGCGAGGATCACTGTTGCAGCACCGCTCACTGCGTCACCGCCGGCGAATACGCCCTTGCGTGTTGTCCGCATTGTGACTTCGTCGGCGATCAAGCATTTATGTCTGTTAGCTTCAAGGCCTTCTGTTGTGCTAAGGATCAATGGGTTTGGTGATGTACCGAGTGACATGATAACCATATCAACATCGAGGATAAAGTCAGAACCTGCTTTTTCAACTGGGCTTCTTCTTCCTGAAGCGTCTGGTTCGCCGAGTTCCATCTCAACGCATCTCATGCCGTTGACCCAGCCGTTTTCGTCACCTAATATCTCTTTAGGGTTTGTCAAGAGACGGAAGATAACGCCTTCTTCTTTACCGTGGTCTACTTCTTCAGCACGTGCTGGAAGCTCTTGTTCTGAACGGCGATAAACGACGTATACTTCAGCTCCGAGACGCAATGCTGTACGAGCAGCGTCGATAGCGACGTTACCGCCACCAACGACTGCCACCTT
>JAZKYG010000103.1:0-7411 GCA_045612025.1 Bacteroidales bacterium | reverse complement strand
GAAAATTATCGTTGCGCCTTTGTCGCGGAGTTCGAGTATTTCTTTTTTGAGAAGGTTTACATTGATAGGGTCGAATCCTGAGAATGGTTCATCGAAGATAAGTAATTGAGGATTATGTATTACTGTTACGATGAACTGTATCTTCTGTTGCATCCCTTTACTGAGTTCCTCGACTTTTCTGTCCCACCAGTTCAAGATGCCGAATTTGTTGAACCATGCTTTGAGTCTTTTTTCAGCATCTTTCTGGCTGACGCCTTTGAGTTGTGCGAGATATACCGCTTGCTCGCCGACTTTCATTGATCTATACAATCCGCGTTCTTCAGGAAGATATCCTATTTGTGTGATGTGGTTTCGGTTCAGTTTTTCTCCATTGAAGATTATCTCTCCTTCATCGGGAGCGGTTATTTGGTTTAACATTCTTATCAATGTAGTTTTACCTGCGCCGTTAGGACCGAGAAGTCCGTAGATGCTTTGTCTCGGCACTCTGATGCTGATATTGTTCAATGCTTTGTAATCGCCATACGTTTTGCTGACGTTATTTATTTCGATAAGGTTTATCATCTTTTAGCTGAAGAATTTCTTGAATTTCTTAAACGGACTTTTATCTTTGTCGGAAGCAGGATTCATGTTTTCGCTTTCCAACAATGATTTCATTATCTTCTCTTCTTCTTTGTTAAGGTTTTTGGGTGTCCAGACATTTACGTTTACGAGTAAATCACCTTTACCGTAGCTGTTAAGTTCTGGCAATCCTTTTCCTCTAAGTTTTATGACTTCACCGCTTTGTGTTCCTGCAGGAATTTTTATTTCTGTAGTGCCGTCAATGATAGGAATCTCTACGGTTGTTCCCAATGCTGCTTGTGGGAAACTGATGAAGAGATTATATATGAGGTCGTTTCCGTCTCTTTCAAGGTTCTTGTCTTTTTCTTCTTCTATCAAGATGATAAGGTCGCCAGCTATGCCGTTTCTTGCTCCGGCGTTGCCTTTGCCTCTTACTGACAGTTGCATTCCTTCTGCAACGCCGGCTGGAATGTTGAGTTCAATTATCTCTTCACTCTTTACAATTCCATTGCCTTGACATTCTGGACATTTGTTTTTGATGATTTTGCCTTCACCACCGCAGTTAGGACAAGTGGTGACAGTCTGCATCTGTCCGAAGATGGAGTTTTGAATCTTTACAGTCTGGCCTCTTCCGTTACATGTTGGACATGTTTCAAAGCTGTTGTCTTTTGCTCCGCTGCCTTCACAGTGAGTACAAGGAACATATTTATTGACCTTTACTTTTTTCTTTACGCCTTCGTTGATTTCGCTAAGATTTAATTTTACGCGAAGACGAAGGTTGCTGCCTCTGTTTACATGTCTTTGTGCTTGTCTTCCGCCGCCGAAACCGCTGCTGAATCCAAAACCTCCGCCACCGAAAAGATCGCTGAAGATATCTCCGAAATGACTGAATATGTCATCCATGCCGCTGAAACCTTGTTGTCCGTGCATGCCAGCATGGCCGAACTGATCATAACGAGAGCGTTTTTCAGGATTGCTTAAAACCTCGTATGCCTCGGCTGCTTCTTTGAATTTTTCTTCGGCTTCTTTGTTGTCTGGGTTTTTGTCAGGGTGATATTTTATAGCCATCTTACGATAGGCCTTTTTTATCTCTTCACTTGTAGCGTTTTTAGGTACCTCTAATACCTCGTAGTAATCCCTTTTCTCCATCTTTTCTGTATTATAAATCAACCACCAACAACGACGCGTGCGTAACGAATCACTTTGCCGTTTAATTTATATCCTTTTTGAATTACGTCTAATACTTTGCCTTTTTGGCTTTCGTCAGCAACAGGAACATTGGTAAGTGCTTCATGTTCATCTGTGTCGAATGTTGCGCCTTGAGCATTGATTTCTTCAAGACCTTTTTGTTCCAAAGTACGTTTGAATTTGTTGTAGATTAAAACTACACCTTCGTAGTTGGCATCGGTTTCTTTATTTTCCATTGTCTGGATTGCACGTTCGAAATCATCAAGGATTGGAAGTAAATCTACCATGATGCTTTCTGAAGCAGTCTTTGACAATTCTATTTTTTCTTTGGCTGTACGTTTGCGGTAATTATCGAATTCAGAGAAAAGACGTAAGTATTTGTCATTTAACTCGTCGTATTTTTCCTGTAATTCTTCTAATTGTTTGTCGTTTTTGTTTTTCTTGCCTTTTTTGCCTTTTGATTCTTCTTCATGAATTTCATTGTTCTTAACATCTTCTTGATTTTCGTTGATGTTAACATTTCCTTCCATTTCTTCTTTCATGATATATGATATTAATGATTATTAACAATAGTAAAACGCATCGGACAAATCAAATAATTTGCCACTGATTTTAAATTGGATTTATTTGACAAAATGTCATATTCCTATTAAGATGATATAGGTCTGTTGTCTTATAATCTTTCAATCTCAACGCCTAATTCCCTAAGTCTGCCATCTATATTCTCATATCCTCTGTCAATCTGTTCTATGTTATCGATATAACTTGTTCCTTTTGCAGACAAGGCAGCGATGAGAAGCGCGACGCCAGCTCTAATGTCGGGTGATGCCATGCGGACTGCATGTAACTGTTGTGTGCGGTCAAGACCGATGACGGTAGCTCTGTGTGGGTCGCAGAGAATAATCTGTGCGCCCATGTCAATAAGTTTGTCGACAAAGAAAAGACGGCTTTCGAACATCTTCTGGTGTATCAATACTGTACCTTTGGCTTGTGTGGCTACTACTAAGATGATGCTGATTAAGTCAGGAGTGAATCCTGGCCAAGGAGCGTCGGCAATTGTCAATATGCTTCCGTCTATAAATGTTTCGACTTCATAATGGTCTTGAGCAGGGATGTAGATGTCATCACCGATGAACTCCATCTTTATGCCGAGACTTTTGAATACATCAGGTATGAGCCCGAGGTCTTTGATGCCGGCGTTCTTTATTGTGAGTTCGGAACCTGTCATTGCTGCCATTCCGATGAAGCTCCCTACTTCAATCATATCGGCCAGCAGACGATGTGTTGTGCCGTGTAATTTTTCGACTCCGGTTATTGTGAGCAAATTGGAACCGATGCCATTGATTTTGGCACCCATGGAAACTAACATTCTGCATAACTGAACTATATATGGTTCACAAGCTGCGTTGAATATTGTTGTTTCGCCTTCTGCTAGAACTGCAGCCATGATTATATTTGCTGTTCCAGTTACAGAAGCTTCGTTAAGAAGCATATATGTGCCTTTTAATCTCTTATCTAAAGCCGTGACTTCTTGGCACTCTGCAAGATCTTCAAATTTTGCACCGAGTTTTTGTAATCCTATGATATGAGTGTCTAAACGACGACGTCCAATCTTGTCACCTCCTGGTTTTGGCAAATAACCTTTGCCAAAACGAGATAACATAGGGCCAACGATCATAACACTGCCTCTTAGCTTGGTTGATTTGTCGCGGAATTTTTCTGTTTTGAAATATGAAAAATCAATGTCCTTTGCTTGAAGACAGACTTCGTTGTTTGAAACTCTGTCTACAATAACGCCCATGTCTTTCAACAAATCGATGAGGTTATTGATGTCGGATATATTTGGTAAATTCGTAATGGTAACCTTTTCTTCTGTTAGAAGGCTGGCGCAGATGATCTGCATAGCTTCATTCTTTGCACCTTGTGGTGTTATGCTTCCGTGAAATTTGTTACCACCTTTAATTTTAAATGTTCCCATAATTATATGTGTCCATAAGGACAGCGGTCTTTGTTAATAGATTCAATTCTCGGTTTTAATTTATTTTTTTGTTGGCCTGTTTGGATTAGGTGCCTTTTTTACAGCTTGTTTCTTTGCTTTTTTCTTTTTCGCTTGTTGCTGCTGTTGTACGACTTGTACTTTGCCTAAGATTTCGTTGGTTGAAGTTAATTTTGTTTCAACAGGCATAGTAAATGTCTCGCCTGATAGTTTGTATAAGTCGTCAAGAATTAATAAATCGTTAACGGTCTCACGATTCCAGTGAAGATAATCTCTCTTCATTTGATTGGCGACTGACAATAAAAGAGCATCTCTCTTAGGACCTTCTTCTATCTCTTTTATTTTGTTTAAAAATTCTTTGATGTAATTTCCGTAATGGCCTTGCTTGATATCGTGCTTTTGGTAACCTATATGTTCAGGCTTGCTGACGATGACGCCTTGTTGCGGTGGCTCGTATGGACTGTCTACATCTAACTTATAATCAGAAATGATGTACAAATGATCCCATAATTTGTGTATATAATCATTGGATTCCTTTACTTGTGGATTCATCTGTGCCATAACACTTACTATAAAGTGAGCAGCTTCTGTTCTTTTTTCTCTGTCTTCAATTTCAAGCAAGTGTTTAATCATAATTTGAATATTACGACCATATTCGGAAATTATCAGTTTCTCTCTTTCTGTGTTATATTTCAGACCTTCTTTGTTCATACGTGTTATGTTGTTTTATGTTAACATTTAGTTTTATTAAATGTTTTTTTTTATTTTAGAATATTTAGTTTTGCAAATTTAAGCATTAATTGTTTTGTTCCACATTCGTCAAAAAGAACGGTCGCTTTTTTGTTTGGACCAATACCTTCCACTTTGACGACTTCGCCTTGTCCGAATTTTTGGTGTAGAACTCTCATACCTTGTTCAATTTCATCTGGTGATGCTGCGGCAAAATCAGAGACATTGTTAGTTGGTGTGTTGCTGATATTTTTGCTACTATTAATATAAGGTGTATTTTGTTTGACTTCTGTCTTTCTTTGGAACTCTTTTTTCTCTTGAAAATTTCTTGAGAATGGATTGCTGAAGTTGATGCCTTCGTTGAAACTGGAGGTTCCTCTGAATGACGCTTTTCTTGTTCTTTCAATTAATGACGAATCTATTTCTTCGATAAAACGTGAAGGCTCGCTTAATGTAAGGTTGCCCCAACGATAACGACTTTCAGCGTGGCTTAAAACTAATTTTTTTTCAGCACGTGTTAATGCAACATAAAATAGACGTCTTTCTTCTTCCAAATCTTCGCGTGTGCTTAAAGATTGAACTCCTGGGAAAAGATTTTCTTCTAAGCCAACGATGTAAACGTATGGGAATTCCAAACCTTTTGCACTGTGAATAGTCATTAAAGTAACATAGTCAGCGTCTTCTTCATCTTTCTTGTCTTGATCGGTTAGAAGAGCCACGTCTTCCATGAATTTGTTAAGTGTAACTTCATTTTGCTCACCTGTAACTTCATCGACTTGTTTGTCGGAGAATTCCATTATGGCATTAAGTAACTCTTCAATATTTTGAACGCGAGCTACGCCTTCTGGAGTGTCGTCTTCTTTTAATACTTTTATGATTCCAACTGCATTACAAATATGTTTTGCAAGTTCTATAGCGCTTTGTTTATTAAGAAGTGTTTGGAAACTCTTTATCATTGTAGCGAAATTACGCAGTTTTCCAACAGTTCCGCTATTGAAATCATTTGGCATTGGTTCGTCATCAGAGGCAATGACATCCCAAATGCCTTTCTTACGTTCATCAGCAACTACCATGAGACGCTCGATGGTAGTCTTTCCAATACCTCTTGCTGGATAATTTATGATACGTAAAAGAGCTTGCTCGTCATGTGGGTTTATTACAACGCGAAAATAGGCAAGGAGGTCTTTAACTTCTTTTCTGTCGTAGAATGAAAGACCGCCATATATTTTATAAGGTATATCCTGTTTGCGTAAAGCTTCTTCCAAAGAACGTGATTGAGAATTTGTTCTGTATAAAATGGCAAAATCTTTATTGTTAAGCTGTCTTGACATTTTATATCCGAAAATTGAATTAGCGACAAGTGTTCCTTCTTCGTTATCAGATGTGGCACGCAAAACTGTAATGAGTTCGCCTTCTTCATTATCTGACCAGACTTTTTTCTTTATCTGATCTTTGTTGTGGTCTATTACGCTGTTTGCAGCATTGACAATGGTTTTTGTTGAGCGATAGTTTTGTTCAAGGCGTATAAGTTTTTGTTCAGGATAATCTGTCTTGAAATTTAATATATTTTGAATATTAGCGCCACGGAATCCGTAGATGCTTTGAGCATCATCGCCAACTACGCAAATGTTTTCTCTCATAGCGGCAATTCTTCTGATGATGAGATACTGTGCGTAGTTTGTGTCCTGGTACTCGTCTACTAATATATATTCAAAGCGTTGTTGGTACTTGTATAGTATTTCTGGAAAATCACGTAACAACACATTTGTATAAAACAATATGTCGTCGAAATCCATTGCGTTTGCGCGTTGCAGTCTGTTGTTATATGTCTTGAAAATTTCACCAATGAAAGGTTTGTTTGCTCTTAAATCTTGTTGTTGGATTTCAAAATTATTACAATAGTCTTCCGGTGTATACAATGCAGACTTCGCCATAGAGATGCGATGAAGTATGTTTTTTGCAGGATATACTTTTGGATCTAGTTCGCGTTCTTTTAAAATAGCGTTGATGAGTTGCTTTGAGTCATCGGTGTCATAAATGGTGAAATCCGGAGTAAATCCTAGGTTTTGTGCTTCAATTCTTAGAATACGTGCGAATATGGAGTGGAATGTACCCATCCATACGTTACGTGCTGCATGTGGATTTACTAGTTTCATGATACGATCTTTCATTTCCTTGGCTGCTTTGTTTGTAAATGTAAGAGCCATGATTGAAAAAGGATTTACTCCTTCTTGTATCATGTATGCAATACGATGGGTGAGGGCTTTTGTTTTTCCTGAGCCTGCACCTGCAATAACCATAACCGGACCCTCAATAGTTGTAACTGCTTCTCTTTGAGGATTATTTAAACCATTTAGTATATCTGTCACTTTGAAAATATTATTTTTGCAAATTTAATAAAATAAGACTAGATATTTGGTTGCCTGATATTATTTTTTTGCATTAATAATAAGGTAAATATATTAGTTGTTATATTGAAAATATCATAAAATCTCATTGAAAAAATACTTTGAATAAGTGTTTGAAAAAAAAATAAAAAAAAGTTCTACAAAGTGTTGGTTATTAAAGAAAAAGTTGTATCTTTGCACTCGGAAAAAAGTTAGAAAAAATAACTTTGCGAATGAGATAGTTAAGGGACCTGATAAGTTAAACGTTAGAGGTTTCTGCACTGTAAGTAATTAAAAATCAAGTTCTTGGGGCTTATAGTGTGTTTAGCAATAGGTCAGGTAATGACTGTATTTCCCTAAAACTATGTTGTTTAAAGAGCGAAATTTCGAGCTGTTTGATAAGAAACAAAAGGAAGTTATTTCCTAATTGAATGGATAGAAATTAGTAATTTAAAGAAAAAGAAATGCCAACGATTCAACAATTGGTCCGCAAAGGACGTCAAAAATTGGAAGACAAGAGTAAATCTCCTGCCTTAGATTCGTGCCCACAACG
>JAZKYG010000102.1:0-8031 GCA_045612025.1 Bacteroidales bacterium | reverse complement strand
TGTTTATTTCGAGTTCTTGTTCCAGTTTCTGTACCATCATGCTGAGCGTGGATTGTGTCACATGGCATGATTCAGCAGCCTTGACGAAATGACGGTATTTGTCAAGCGCGACGATGTATTCTAATTGTTGTAGTGTCATGTTTTAAATGTATAATGTATAATGTATAATGTATAATGTTCATTCTTCATTCTTCATTGATAAAATCGATACAAAGATAGAAAATATCTGTTTGACAAATACATGTTTTGCATATTATTTTTGCATCGTAAATGAACAAAGCCTAGCGGCTGATGGTTAAGGGAAAATGACTAATGGCTAATGGCTAAGTTTACTTAAGGTTAAAATAAAAATAATAAACAACAATTTAAAACAGTAAAACAATGGAAACAAACAACACAATAAACGTAATGCCAAGAATTGGCGACACAGCTCCAGCTTTCACAGCAAAAACAACACAAGGCGTAATCAACTTCCCATCAGATTATAAAGGCAGATGGAAGATATTGTTCAGCCACCCAGCCGACTTCACACCGGTATGTACCTCAGAATTCATGTCATTCGGCAAACTTGCTGACGAATTCGAAAGACTCAACACACAGTTGGTAGGACTCTCAGTCGACGGTTTGTACAGCCACATCGCATGGTTGCGTACAATCAAGGAAAAGATTGACTGGAAAGGCATGAAGAATATGGAGATTCAATTCCCTCTCATTGAAGACATCACTATGGAAGTCGCTAAGAAATATGGCATGATTCAACCAGGAGAAAGTTCGACATCGGCAGTGCGTGCGGTCTTCTTCATCGACCCACAAGACAAGATTCGCACTATCATGTACTATCCGCTCGCACTCGGTCGTAACTTCGACGAAATCATGAGAGTCTTGGTCGCCTTGCAGACTGCGGATAACTTCGGTGTCGCAATGCCAGCCGACTGGCGTCCAGGTGATGAGGTCATCGTCCCTACAGCAGGCTCATGCGGCGTAGCTAAAGAAAGAATGCAAAGCTCCGAAGACGAGATGCACTGCTACGACTGGTTCTTCTGCACCAAGAAATTAAGCAAGGAAGAAGTTGAAAAAGCTTTAAAACTCTAAAAATTTAAAACCCTAAAACTCTAGAATTTTAAAGTTCTAGAGTTTTAAAATTCTAATGATATGAAAGCAATAAATATAACAAAGGAAGAATTCTTAAATAAGGTGATGGATTATGAAAGTAATCCTACAGAATGGAAATATAAAGGAGACAAGCCTGCTATCATAGACTTCTATGCTTCATGGTGCGGACCATGCAAGATGTTGGCTCCGGTACTTGATGAGCTTGCCAATGAATATGACGGAAAGGTATATATTTATAAGGTAGACACCGAAGTGGAGGAGGAGTTGTCACAAGCATTCGGAATACGCTCCATTCCTACAATGTTATTTGTACCGATGGAAGGACAGCCTATGATGACACAAGGCGCTTTGCCGAAAGCGGAAATTGAGAAGATAATAGAACAAAGGCTGTTGAGCTAAGGCTATTGAACTTTATAAAAAAAGCAGGCCACTGGTTTGAAGTGGTCTGCTTTTTTGTTCAATGGCCAAAAGCCAAAAGCTAATTGCCAAATTATTTAGTTACGCTGATGCGTTTTACAGCAACGCCGTTTTCTGTTGCGATACGTACCATATAGATACCAGCTTCATATTGTGACATATTGATGATTTCATTGTCTGAGTTGACATTTTGATCATAAACAACTTGTCCTAATACATTGCTGATAGTGATGCGTCTCATGTTTTCAGCAGTGATGTTGAGCATGTCTTTAGCTGGGTTAGGATAAACCATCATGCCTTTGACACCGTTTTCATCAATCTTAGTAACTTCAACAACGACATAGTCTTTACCTGTTTCGCCGTAAGCTGTTGCAGGTTCTGATTCACATGTTTCATCACCGCGTGAATATACAGATGTGACTTGGTAGTAGTAAGTGCCTCTGTCAACTTCGTCGAAGTAGTTGTTAGCTTCTGTTTCGCCGATTAATTGATAGTTGTCGTTTGATGTGCTACGATAGATGTTGTAATGATCGAAGTCACCGTTGTCTCTTGTGATTTCTGTAGATACGTATGCTCTTAAGAACCAAGTGTAGTCGAATTCAGGATTCAAAGCCAACAAGTCATTCCATGTTTTGCCGTCTGATGAAATCCATCTTCCGTTAGGGTCGCCTGTGTTAGTTGTTGCTACTGCAGGGTAGTCAGCGCCGCTTTGATAGATTGTAACCCAGATGTTTTCGTCACCTGATACATCTACAGGTTCTGTCAATTTTACTTCAAAGATACCTTCTTCTTCAGGACCAGCGAATGTGAAGTCTTGAGAATATACAGTTCTTTCTGGAGCGAAGTCACCGCCGTAAGAAATTGTCAATGTGGCGTCACCTGCTACCTTATTATATAAAGCGACCTTGGTGAGTTTTGTTCCTGCATATTGTGCTAAGTCTTTTGCAGGGAACATGATGCCCCAATGGATTTGTCCGCCATAACCGAATGTCTTTGCTGGTGTTCCGTTATCGTAGTATAACCATTCTTTTACGTAAGGCCAGATCAATGTAGCGCCGAATGTGCCGTCTTCTTTCATTGTTGTTTCGCCATAGAGGTTTTGAGGGCGTACACATGACAATGGTTCTTTTATGACGAGAGTTTTTGTCAAAGGACATGACATTGCGTAGTATGTTTGGTCTTTGATGCCACCATAAACGACTCTGATTGTATATTCAACTTCGTCTTCATTTTCTGTAAAGGTGTCTGTGAATGTGTTTTCTTTTATTGGTTCAGGAGTGATAAGTTCACCGTTACGATAAACTATAGTTCCGAGAGGCTCGAATGTTGTTGACTCTGGTTCATCAACAATTGATTCGTCTTTTTCGCCTACGAAAGCACGGATCATCCATGTGCCGTACCATTTTTCTCCGTTATCACTTTCTCCGAACCAGTTAGCATCGAACCATGATGCGCCGTCTTGTGACATCCAACGGCTGTTAGGGTCGCCCATGTCTGCAGAATAAGCTGCTACATAACCGCCTGAACCGTATTCGTTTGAGAATTGAATCCAGATGTTTTCATTACCGCTGATTGTTACAGGAGTGTCTAATTCAATTTCAACATATGATTTCTTACCTGTTGTTGTGTAAGTCTGTACGTGTACCATTGTTCCAGGAGCTGTGTCACCGCCTTTGTGGATTGAGAAGGCACCGTTATGAGCTTCATAGTCGTAAAGAGCAATTTTTGTTATAGGTCTTTTTGCGTAGTCTGAGATTACGTCTGCAGGGAACATGATAGCCCAAAATATTTGTGTAGGTGATGCTGGACTTGTTGAATAGTCAAATAATCCTAATGATGATTCATAAACGCCGTTGTCGTAGTATAACCATTCGCCTTCTTCTCTGTTGCCTCTTGTTGTTCCAGATGTCAAGCTGATGTCATCAACTTTAATCCAAGAGTTGTTTTTTGAGTTGTAGTGACGGAATGCGATGTATATTTCTTGACCAGCATATTCGCTGAGGTCGACTGTTCTTTCAAACCATTGGCCTTGTGTGATGAAGTCTTCAACTTCGCCTGCTTCCAATGTTTCGTCGAATATCACTGTGAAGTCATTTGCATCAGTATTGCTCTTCATTGAGATAGCAACGCCATAATGTTCGTTAGGAGCATATTTTGACTGAGCTGAAACTTGGTATGTAAGTTTTGAACCTGTTGTGATAGTGTATTTTCTACCAGAAACCAAGAAGTTGTTTGGGTCGATAGCTTTGTCAAGTTCTGTTTCGTAAGACAATGAAGCGGCGCAATAAGTATTGTTTACACCGAAGCCTTCTATTGCGAACTCAGCTGTATTTTGCCAGTTGCGTAAGTCACCGTCACCGTCGATTGTTGTCCAGCCTTCTAATGTACCGTTGTCGAAGTTTACAGAGAAGTCGTATTCTGGTTCGAGAGGTTGTTCGAATGTTGGCATATCCCATGTGAGAACAGCTTTGTTATCTTCAGCTTTGTTAACTTTGAAGTTAACAGCGTTGGCGAAGTCGCGGCAAGAAGCATATTTCCATGTGTATTCTAACATTACGTTTTGGTCGTTAGGAAGGATAGTTGTTTTGTATTCTTGACCTTCAACTAAAGATTCAACGTCGAATTGATAGTTTTTGCCAGTGTAGTTTTCTTCTACGACTTTGTCATTAAGGAGGATGTAGAATGTAGCGTTAGCGTTTTCATATTCCCACATTGCCCATGCTGTTGGAGAAACGTAGAGACCTTCGATTGATTCTGGCATCTTTTCTAAGATACAGCCTGTAGTTACTTCTTCGTAAGCTTCAACAGTTCCGTTGGCAGGATAATATCCTTCTAAAGTTACAGTGTATTCGTAAGAACCTCTGCGAACTTCTGTGAATTGATATACGCCTGTTGCATCTGCTGTTGCTTCGTATTTGTATTGTGTTTCATCTGTGTTGTTCAAAGTGATGACTGCACCTTCAGCAGAAGCGTTGTTGTCTGTAGCGACTGTAAAGTTGACAGTAGTGTTCATGTTTTTTTCAATAACATTTGACCAAACTGTCTTAGAAGCTACAGGAACAGATGTTTCAGATGTTTGTGCTTTAATGCTGATATTGTCGACACCAGTGCCGAAGTTTTTGCGTAAGTCTTCATGTACGAATGCGATGTAAACTGTCTTTCCAGCGCAAGCTGAGATATCTACAGAAGCTTTTTTCCATTGGAAGTTAGAAGTTTCTGTCCAAAGTTCAGTCCAAGGACCTTCTGCTGATTCTGAGAATTTTACATAAAGAGGGTCGCCTGTTTCGCCGCCGAATTCAGGAGATGCATAGTTGAATTCAAGTGTTGGGTTGACAGCTTTTGTCAAATCAATAGCTGGTGTTACGAGATAATAATCAGCTTTGGCATAACCGCCGTAAGAAAATGCCATTTGTTCACCTGAATCAGGAGCGAGTGCTACGCCAACAGCGCCAGATGCTGACCATAATCCGATTGAATTTGCTGTAGCAGGATCTGAGAATGTTGTCCATCCTTCTGGTAAATATGGATATTGTGATGTTTCAAAACCTTCTTCTAAGAGTGTTTCGTCTTCAGCTGTACCACGAGTTGTTGCTTCGTATAATGCAGCAACACCCCATTGATAGATACCCCACTCGAGTTCATTCCATTGAGCGTCTTCATAAGATGTGCCTGTTACGTTTTCTGCAATAACTTCAGTAGAACCGTTGTTTCTTTTTCTATAGACTCTGTAACCTAATGGTTCTTTTGAGTCTTCATCTTCCCAAGTCCATGAAAGGCTGACATTGTCTTCGCCTTCTGTTGCAGCTAAGTTGTCAACTGGTGTAAGTAAACCGTCTGTCAACTTGATGTTGTCAACTAAGATAGTGCCTTGGTCATCCATTGTGTAGTGAAGAATGCCGATGTAAACTTCTTGGTTGGCTAAATATTCAAGAGAAATTTCAACCTTGTTCCATTCTGTTGCAGAAGCTAAGGTTGTCTCATCTTGTAATGAGATGAATGATACACCGTCTAAAGAATAAGCGATGCCGATGCCGTATTTTTCAACAACTTTTTCAGCGTCTAAAGGTTTGACGTCGAAGGTGATTTTTGATGTTGGATAAATGGCATATTTGCTTGTTGTTGAAAAAACGTTGTAAGGCTTAAGGTATTCTGATGATTCAGAATAGATATAGCCTTCACCTGAAATAAGCCAGCAGTATCCGTCGTTGTCGACGTCTACTGTTTTCCAACCTGCGATAGAGCTGTCGTTGAAGTCGTAGAAAAATCTGCTTTCAACTTCGTCTGCTCTTAATGCAAATGGCATGAGACATACCATTAACAATAAACTAGCTAAAAATTTTTTCATATTGATAATAAATTAGTTAATAATAAATAATTTTAATTTTCCAATATAAAGACGTATGTGAAATTTGTAAGAAAAGTGTTGAGTAGTTGTAAATTTATTAGTCTACAAATATATAAAAAATATTAAGTTTTTATATAAAAAAAGAGGTCGATTTTTTTCGGCCTCTTCTATGTGTAATTGTAAGTAATTTCTTATTTGACAATTATCTTTTGAACGTGTTGTCTGCTTTCGTCTTGAACCTTGATAAAGTAGATTCCTTTATTCAAGTCCTCGATGTTTATTGTTGTGTTTCCAGAGAATTCGACTTCTTTTACGCTGCGTCCAACCATGTCGATGATGCTTGCTTTTGCGTTGAGGTCGGATTCTATGTAAAGTACAGATGATGCTGGATTTGGATATACATTGAAAGCAGTTGTGAATTCATTGATGCTGTCATCATCTTCTTCCTCTTCTTCAACGTCTGAAGCAAGTCTGATGTCAACTGTATATTCGCTTGTTGCAGATACTACGAAATAGTATGTGCCAGCAGGAAGTATTGCATTCTGAATGCCAATGCCGTTGATTGAAGTGTTTGCCAATAAGATATTGTCTATCACGAGACCTGTGGCTTCATTACCATTGCAGTTGAAGTGACGGAATCCGATGTAAACTTCCTGACCTGCGTATTTTTCAAGTGATACCATTTCATGGTTGAAGTCAACATAGTTGATGGTTGTTTCCCATACGATTTCCCAATTGTTTTTGTCTGTAGATACTACAACTGCATAATGTTCTTTGTTGTATACGCCGCTGACATCAGCAGATTTGGCGTCCCATGATAATACTGATTTCTTTGAAATAGCATATTTCTCAGTTGTGTGGATGTAGTTATCTGGATACAATGCGCCGTTAGAGTATGTGTTGGAGAAAATGGCGGAAGATCCGTCTGTTCCACTTGTGAAAGAGTTGTTTGGATCGCTGAGGACCCATTGGTCTTTGTCGCCGTCTTCTTCAAAAACGCTCCAGCCTTTAGGCTGACCATCGTTGAAGTCGAAAGAGAAGAGAGTCTCGGCATTTTCATCTGGAGCTATTTCTGCTTTGAAGAAATTATTTTCACGTGGACCGCCGTAGCCGTCGAATGTCTCGTCATATATTGCGAGTTCAGTGTTTTCTCCTTCAATATTTGCAAAGATGATAGCATCTTCTTCAAATACAGCCTTATAAACAACGTCAGCGCCTTTTTCAATCAAAATGTAATTGTTTTCAAAACCTTCAACGCTTGCTGTTTCTGTGAATGGCAATGTGATTTCTTGAGCTGTTTCCCAAACGTCTCTTGCTTCAGGGAAATATACGGTGGCTTTAACGTCGATAGTGTCAGTGCCTAATGTATGTTCAATGACAATCTTGCCAGATACTTCGCCTTCAACGTCTGATTCACCGTGCATTATCTCTGTTTCATAAGGAGAGTCTGTTGTTATGGTTGGTGGAAAATAAATTTCATTCACAACGAAAAATGGATGTAATGATGTGATAGAAGTGATGGTGTATTCTTCACCTGTTGTGCCGAGTTCTATTTTGAAAGGATCCATCCATGCGCCTGATGGACGAAGTCCGAGATCGATAGTTTCAGGATTTACAGTGACAATGGATTCTCCGTCTCTGACGGTGCTAGCATTTAATGTCAATGAAGCTGCCATGGCAAACAGCATTAAGAAAGTGTAGAGTTTTTTCATAATGATTAAATTTTAGTTTGAAATACAATCACAAATATACAAAAAAAGTCAGCATTTTTCAATGCTGACTTTAAAATATTTTTACAGTTTTCTGCTGATTTCTTTTATTGTGTAACCTTCGATGATGTCGCCGACTTTGATGTCATTGTATCCGTCGATGTTCAAACCGCATTCGAAACCTGCGCTGACTTCCTTGACGTCGTCTTTGTAGCGTTTCAAAGAGCCTAATGAACCAGTGTGGACAACGATGCCATCTCTGATGATACGAATCTTGGTTTGGCGGTTGACCTTGCCCACGCCAGTCATACAACCAGCGATACGTCCGACCTTGCTGATGTTGAAGACCTCTCTGATCTCGATGTTACATGTAACAACCTCTTCGATTTCTGGAGCCAACATACCTTCGATAGCAGACTTGATTTCTTCGATGGCTGTGTAGATGAT
>JAZKYG010000101.1:0-19933 GCA_045612025.1 Bacteroidales bacterium | reverse complement strand
TGCGCAATGCTGGTGTACCTGGAACAGGAGGATAGTGTGTGTCGTTGTTGTTGATAGCATCGATACCTGCTTGTTTTGCTGCAACTGGAGTGTTGAAGTCAGGTTCGCCAATGCTTAAAGAAATAACGTCGATACCTTGAGCTTTTAATTCACGGCTTAATTGAGTCATTTTCAATGTAGCAGATTCTGCCATGTTGTTGACTCTTTGTGATAAAATGATGTTTCCCATTTTGTGCTTTTATTTACGATTTGATTTTAAAAAACTAAATTATTTCAATCTACAAAAGTACTATTTTTTGTGATAACAAACACCTATTATTTTTTATAATTTAATAAAATGTTTTTCGTTATATTTGCATAAAATATTTTGATGATGAACACTATTGATATAATAGAAATTATACTTATAATATTGTTGGTTGCTTCTTGTATCATAACGTTGAAAAGAGAAGAAAAATCCAAGAAAGATATTATAGATAAGATGAAAAATGACAATGAGCTGAAGGCGGCTTCTTTGAAACTTACGGTGCCGTTGAAGATTCAAGCTTACGAACGTCTGCTTCTTTATATCGAACGTATTCAGTTCCCTGTTTTGGTGAAACGTATTTTCCATCCTGGAATGTCAAGAGACGATTTTCATTTCTCGCTTTTACAAAATGTTCAAGATGAATTTGAACATAATCTCGCTCAACGCCTTTATGTTTCTGAGGCTACATGGCAGTTCATAGTGCTGGCTAAGGAAGAGGTGCTTCAGAATGTTAATGCTGTCTTCAACGACAATCCTGCTGCCGACGTGGCAATGATAGCGCAGAAGATAGCGTCGTTCGAAAATCCTATGGTGGAGAAGGCAGTCGTAAATATTAAAAATGAATTTAACTCTTTATAGAGAAAAATAGTTATGGAATTTTCTGCAATACAAATAGCGACCTTTCTCTCTGGTACCATCGAAGGTGATCCAGATGTTAAGGTTTATAATGTGGCAAAGATAGAAGAGGGCGCTCCTGGAATGTTGAGCTTCCTCGCAAACCCCAAATATTCTCAATATCTTTATACTACTAAGTCTTCTATAGTTCTTGTCAATAACGATTTCGAACTTCAGGACAAGGTGTCGGCAACTATCATCAGAGTGCCTGACGCATACGCGGCATTCGCGCAGCTGCTTGGTCTCTATCAGCAGTTCATGGAATCTAAAACCGGCGTCTCTTCTCTTTCATTCATCTCTAAAGATGCGACATACGGCGAAGATGTATATGTTGGCGAATTCGCTTTCATAGGTGAAAGAGTGAAGATAGGCAATAGGGTCAAGATTTATCCTCAGGCTTATATCGGTGACGATTCTGTAATCGGTGACGACTCTGTAATATACGCCGGCGCAAAACTTTATGCGCAGACAGTTGTTGGTAAGTCTTGTATCTTGCATTCTGGATGTGTCATTGGCGCTGACGGCTTCGGTTTCGCTCCACAGGAAGATGGTTCATACAAGAAGATTCCTCAGATAGGTAATGTGGTGTTGGGTGATAATGTGGAGATTGGCGCTAACACATGCATCGACTGCGCAACAATGGGTTCTACAAGAATTCATGACGGCGTGAAACTCGATAACCTCATCCAGGTGGCTCATAATGTGGAGATAGGCGATAATACTGCCATAGCAGCTCAGACTGGAATCAGCGGTTCTACTAAAATCGGAACTCAATGCGTGATAGGTGGACAAGTCGGTTTTGTAGGTCATATTCATATTGCGGACAACACTAAAGTCGCAGCCCAGACTGGTGTTATCGGCAGCGTGAAGAAAGAAGGCGAGGAGCTTATGGGTTATCCTGCAATGAAACTGAAAGACTTCTTGAGAATGTCTGTCTATACTAAAAACATAGAGAAGTTGGTGAAACGTGTTGAGGAACTCGAGAAGAAACTAAATGAAAAGCAATCATGAAATCTGAAAAACAACAAACTATAAAACAATCTGTAAGTATCAGCGGCACAGGCCTGCATACGGGACAAAAGGGGACTTTAACCTTTAATCCTGCTCCTGAAAATCACGGCATAAAGTTTAGAAGGGTTGATTTGGAAGGACAGCCTGTCGTGGAGGCAAGAGTGGAAAACGTCGTTGATACATCACGCGGAACTACGATAGCTCAAAACGGAGTGAGGGTTTATACCGTTGAGCATATACTCGCATCATTGCGCGGTGCTGGCGTCGATAACGTATTGATAGACATAAATTGCGAAGAACCTCCAATCCAGGATGGCAGCGCAAAGAATATGATAGAGACTCTTAAGTCTGCAGGTATCGTAGAACAGAATGCTGAACGCGAATACCTCAGGATTGATAAGGAAGTAAAATATATCAACGAGAAAATCGGTGCTGAAATAACAATAGTTCCTGCTAATGACTTCAGAATGGAAGTGGGCGTCGACTATAACTCACAGGTGCTGAGACCTCAGACTGCTGTCCTTGAGAGTATGGCGGATTTTGAAAAAGAGATTGCTCCTTGTCGTACCTTTGTGTTCTTCCATGAATTAGAAATGTTATTGAAATACAATCTCATCAAAGGCGGTGACCTCTCTACAGCTATAGTCTTTGTTGAAGGTTCTGTCGGTGAAGAAGAACTTCAACGTGTGGCAAAGCTTTTCAATATGGAATCTGTCGGTGTTCATGAAGGCGGAATCCTTAATAACACAAATCTTCATTTTGAAAATGAACCTGCTCGCCATAAACTTTTGGATTTAATAGGCGATATGGCATTGTTGGGAAAACCTATTCTAGGTCATGTCACGGCATTCAAACCAGGACATCTCGCTAATACGGAATTTGTGAAGTTGATAATTGAGAATCTTGAATAAAGCTCAAAGATACAAAGCAAAAAGAGCTGCTGTTAATTAACGGCAGCTCTTTTACTATGATAATATTGCTAAAATCGTAAACTGTTAATTGTAAATTGAATCCAAAAATCTTCCGACGCTTTCGTATCCGTATTTCTCAATGACGCTGTTCCTTAGATAATTTGCGTCATAGTTTTTATGTGTCTCTATCATTTTTATCATTGCTTCTGCAAGTGCTTCTTTGTTCTTAGGTTCAACCAAAATGCCTTTGCTGTCATCAATCATTTCCTTTATGCCGCCGACATTGGTGCTTACTACTGGCAATCCTGATGCTAATGCTTCAAGAATTACGACAGGCATATTTTCATAATTACTTGAAAGTACCAGAAAATCTCCTGATGAAAGTTCGTCGGCTAAAGCTTGTCCCTGCAATAAGCCTGTAAATGATACCTTATTAATTAATTGCAGTTCTTTTGCTTTTTCTTTCATCAAGTCTAAGTCCATCCCTTCACCGATGAGCGTGCATTGGAAGTCAATGCCTTTGTCGTCAATAATCTTCAATGATTCAAGAAGTCCGCTTATGTTTTTAGACTTGTCTTCAAAGCAGCTGATGTGGATTATCTTGCAAGGCGTGTTGCTTTTCTCGCTGATATGGAACATATCGAGATTCACGACATTAGGCAATACGATATAATTGTCGTTTTTCAATCCGTGGTTTCTCATTGCAGTAGCGAGATTATCAGTTACGGTAGTGACTAGTTCTGCATTACGAACTGCCAACTTGCACGCTGACTTTCTTAAGAAACCACTGAAGTCGTTGCCTGGCAAATACCTCGACCAATGTTCTGTAATTATATAAGGTGTCTTATGTAACAGCTTCTGAATCCATGCGATGACGCCAAGACGTGTCAAGACGTGAACGTGAATCATATCGGCAGGCTTGCACATTCTCAATGCCTTCATGTTGGCACGGTAAAAACGAAGCAATGACTGTATCTTGTTCTTCGGCTTTTTATAATAGACGCGAATCGTGTCGACATTATTTTCTAATGTTCTTACGATTTCGAATTTTTTATTTGAAGAAGATTGTTGTCCGTCGTCCATTGTCTGTTGGCAATAAACGACAGTAATATCGTTGAATAAAGCAGCTGCTTCGGCATGGCGCTGCACGAACAGACCGAACATTGGGTCGTAGCGATGCGGATACCAGCGCGCTAGAAAAATGATGTGTTTTTTCTCTTTATTCATGGCGATATTTTTTGATTATATCTAAAGAATTATTAACTCTTTCTTCATCGGAACCTCTGACTATTCCGAAAGGAACATTCATTTCTGTCAATGTGTTTTTATATATTTCAAAAAGTTCCTTGCGTTCTTCAAGGTTCGGATTTTCTCTCAATGGGCCGTAAACCCAAGGCAAGTCGATGTCGCAGAGAAGATATAAGTCGAAGTCTTGTTGCTTTAATATATTGTCGATCGTCTCGTTGGAGTGTTTGAAGACATACTCGACCCAGATCTTGCATACTATCGTTTCGGTATCGGCGATCAATATCTCAGGATTTTTTTTCTCTTCTTCTGATATAAGATTATATTGATCTTTCGCAATCTCAACGACGTCGTTTTCTGTATATTGGCCTTCAAAGTTTTCAAGATATGTTCTTGAATATTCAGGTATATAGCTGACATTGAAATGTCTTGCCAGCTTTTCAGCAAGCGTTGACTTTCCTGTCGATTCTGGTCCGATGATAGCAATCTTAAACATTTTTCTTCGCCTCCTCGCTCCAGCTGATGTAGCCCATAACGGCTATGATTGCGTAAATGATATATTGTAAAACAGTAAGATATAAACCATTATAAATACATAATGGGATTAGTATTATGTCGCAGAGCAAATATAAGATCCAGTTCTCGACTTTCTTTAAAGCGGTGAGTAACATTCCGCCTAATCCTAAGACTCCTGTGAAATAATCCAAGAATGTTGGTGTGTCATCAGTAAATATCTTTGAAATGACTAAAAGAACAATGACAATCGCTAATGTTAATAGTCTATGTTTTTTATTTAAAAAGGTAACAGATAGTTCTTTAGCCTTTGGCCTTTGGCCTTTAGCCTTTTCCCAGTTCCACCATCCGAAAATGCTTATCACGAAATATAGGAAGTTGATGACGGCATTGGCGAACAGACCGTTTTTTATGAAAATGAATACATACAACAATACACTGATGATTCCAATAGGGAAGACCAAAACATTTATCTTCTTGGAATACCAGACGCTTAAAAGTCCAGTTGCTACGGCGATTGATTCTATGATTAATTCATAATTCATAATTTCTAACTCCTAACTAATAATCATCTCATATCAATAACATCTACATTAGGATGAATCTTCTCATCAAAGAAGAACATGCTGTCAGGGAGGTTTTGGTTGGTGTGGAAACTTTCAATAGAGTATATTAAATAACTGCCATCTAAATTATTGATGTCGATTTCATGTATTTTCAAATCTTCGTTTTTGACATACAGACTTATGCTTTTGAAAGTTGTTGCTTCCTTTTCTGTTATGAACAGATGAGTCAAGTCGGCATTGCTGCAATGTTCAAAGCTTACGTTAACGTTTTCTGAAAAAGAATTTATGATGGCGAGAGGGGAGTTGTTGTTATCTTCAGACACTTCGCTTATCATTACTTCTTGTTCATCGATGAGGTAAGTCCAGAGTGTTGAGCCGTCGCTGATCATCTCTTGGCCGTCAATTTTTAACAGGTATGATTCACCTTTCATATAGGCATAGCCTTTCATTTTCTCGCTTACTTCTTCTTTGTCTCCATATCTATAATTGAAGGTGATGCTGATGTCGTTGTAGGATTTGTTTTTCTCAATGACGGAATTGAGAAACTCTTCAGCAGACTGAGCAGATAAGTTTATACTTAACAGTACGCCTATTATTATCAAGAGGGTCTTTTTCATATTATTCTTTTTTTTTATGGTGTAGACGCGTCAATGATGCCTTTTATTATAATATTTGTATACAAATTACATCATTGGCACGTCTGTACAATCATTTTACTACTCATTGCCGCAGTTCAAATCCTTGAGGTATTGTTCGAGTGCCATTTCATTAGCGACTCTTACCTCACGTTGTTTGCTGCCAGCGAAAGGACCTACTATGCCGGCTTTTTCAAGCTGGTCGATGATACGACCTGCTCTGTTGTAGCCGAGTTTCAACTTACGTTGCAGCATTGAAGTGGAACCTTGTTGGGTTTGAACGATGATATACGCTGCTTCTTCGAAGAGTGGGTCGCGTTCGTCAGGGTTGATATTTTCTTTGTTTCCGCCTTCTTCTTTTTCGTCAGGACATTCTGGTAAGTTATATGCTTCTGCATAACCTCTTTGAGAACCGATGAAGTCAGTGATTTCTTCCACTTCAGGAGTGTCGATGAAAGCACATTGCAGACGTACAAGGTCGTTGCCTGTTGACAACAGCATGTCGCCGCGGCCTACAAGCTGATCGGCACCGTTGGTGTCGAGGATCGTCATAGAGTCGACACGTGAGATGACGCGGAATGCGATACGTGCAGGGAAGTTGGCCTTGATAGAACCAGTGATGATATTGACAGAAGGACGTTGTGTCGCTATGATGAGATGTATGCCGATGGCACGAGCGAGCTGAGCAAGACGTGCGATAGGAGCCTCAACTTCTTTGCCTGCTGTCATGATGAGGTCGGCGAACTCGTCAACGACCAATACGATATAAGGCAAGAAACGATGACCGTCGTAAGGATTCAACTTACGGGCGATGAACTTAGCGTTGTATTCTTTTATGTTACGAACCTGTGCGTCTTTCAATAACTCATAACGCTGATCCATCTCGATACATAATGAGTTGAGCGTTCTGACGACTTTTCTGACGTCGGTGATGATAGCTTCTTCTGCATCAGGAAGCTTTGCCAAGAAATGACGTTCGATCTTCTTGTAAAGGCTTAACTCAACCTTCTTAGGGTCAACGAGTACGAACTTAAGTTCAGCAGGATGCTTGCTGTATAACAATGATGATATGATGGCGTTGATACCAACAGACTTACCTTGGCCAGTAGCACCAGCCATGAGGATGTGAGGCATCTTGGCGAGGTCGGCTACATAACTTTCGTTAGATATTGTTTTGCCGACTCCGAATGGGAGTTCGTAGCCGCATTTCTGGAAGCGTTCTGAACCTAAGACTGTTTTCATTGAAACCATCTGTGGCTTTTGGTTCGGCACCTCAATACCGACTGTTCCTTTGCCAGGAATAGGTGCTATGATACGAATTCCTATAGCAGAAAGACAAAGTGCGATGTCGTCTTGCAAGCCTTTGATCTTAGAGATTCTCACGCCCGCAGCAGGGATGATTTCGTATAATGTTACAGTAGGACCGATGGTCGCCTTAATCTTATCGATGGCGATATTGTAATTCGCCAAAGTGTCGACGATGCGTTTCTTGTTTTCTTCAAGTTCTTCTCTGTCGACGCTGCTTGCACTTTCGCCATAGTCTTTTAACAGATCCAGTGGTGGAAGTTTGTAACTTGATAGTTCGAGTTTAGGGTCAAAATGTGTGTCTAATCCAAAATGCTCGCCTATCTCAATGGCCTGCTTATCCTCTGTAGGAACCGTGACTTCCATAGTGATGTCGTCTGCGTTGACTTCATCGCTGCTTTCTTTTGGTGATGTGGCAGGAGTAGGAGTGATGATAATATCTTCGAAGTCGTCATCTTCTGATGAAGTCTGCTTTGGCACAGGAGTTATTTCGATATCTGTACTAGGTGTTTCAATAGGATCTTTATGTTTTACGATAATCTCAACATCTTCGTATTCGTCATCATCATCATCATCGTCATCATCGTCAACTTCATCATCAATTTCTTCTTTTTCTTCTTCCTCCTCTTCCACAGCATCAGTGTCATTATCGGTGTCAGAGTCAGAGTCATCTTTTTTCTTTTCCCAATTGATTGTAGGCATTTTGATGTCGAAAGTAAATATTACGTATAAGAAGGCGAGGAATATCAATATGATATAGATTCCCAATTCTTTAATGCAAGGTTCTAATAAGTCGTGGATATAAATGCCGACAACGCCATAGAATGTATCGAATGTATTAGTGTTAGGCATTATGGTGGCAAGTGCCAATGGTAACCATATCAATGTCATCAATGAATACTTGCATATTGTCCACAATTTGATTTTTGGTCCTTTGAATGTGAGGTTTGAACCTGCTATGAACAGTAGGAATATCAGATATAAGGAACCGATGCCGAAAGCATTTCTGCTTAACCACATACCGATCTTATCTCCGAAGTCGCCTGTTAAGGTGTAGCCTATCACGTATGATATATAAGATAGCAATATGAATATGCTCAATAGCATTAAGAATACGCCAATGCTTATTCCAATGCGTGGGTCTCTTGCTTTCTTGCGAGTTGCGGTCTTGCTGGTTTTAGGCTTGCTCTTTTTAGGGGCCTTTTTATCTTTGGCAGTGCTGACTTTTACGCTTGGCACTTCTTCTTTTATAGTGTTTTTTATTGGTTTGTTGCTGTTATATCCCATATCAATCTACGAATCTGAATGTTTTGTTGTAGCGTATTTTACCGGTGTTCTTATCTATTGAAAGCCATACGAATACTGGTTTTCCGACTATATGGTCAACAGGTACGTAACCCCAGAATCTTGAGTCTTGTGAGTTATGTCTGTTATCACCCATCATCCAATAATAGTCCATCTTGAATGTATATTCGTCTGTCTCTTCTCCGTTGATGAAGATCTTGCCGTCTTTGATTTTCATGTCGTTGAGTTCGTAAGCTCTGATGATTCTGTCGTAAAGAGCGATGTTTTCAGTGTTGATTTTCACAGTCTCACCTTCTTGAGGTATTACGATAGGACCGAAGTTGTCGGCATTCCACTTGAAGTGTGTGGTGTCGTTAGGGAAGATGTCTTCTGATACTTCGGTACCGGCAGGTGCGATTCTTCTTTCAACTGATTTTACGAAAGGAAGTCTTCTGAATTCTTCTGCTATGTCGGCAGTCATGTTGAATATCAATTCGTCAGCATGTGCTGTTCTGTATCCTTCTGTGATATTATATTTTTCCAATATCTTAGGGTTTATGCCGTTGCTTGTAATCTTGACGATGTAGTTGTGCTGCATCTCGTTTGGCTGTTCGCCTATCTCTCCATTTATATAAACTATTCCGTCGATAATCTGTAAGGTGTCGCCAGGCATACCGATGAGGCGTTTTACGTAGTTCTCACGTTTGTCGACAGGACGTGTTATGATGTTGCCGAACTGTTTCTTGTCGTTCATGACTTTGTCTCTTCCGAAGTAACGGCACAATTGATAGAATGTAACGTTGCTTTGATAAACCTCGCTCACAGTGTCGCCTGCAGGGAAGTTGAATACTATAGGGTCGTTGCGTTTTATCTCAGTTGTGCCAGGCAGACGCTTGTAAGGAAGCTGTGGTTTTTCTATATATGACTTCGCTGTCTTTGACCAAGGTAAGGTGTGATGCACGAATGGGAATGCAAGCGGAGTGTTAGGAACACGTGGACCGTAACCGATCTTGCTTACCACCAGATAGTCGCCGACTAAAAGGGATTTCTCCATACTTGATGATGGAATTGTGTATGCTTCGAACAGGAATGTTCTGATGATCAAAGCTGCTACTACAGCCCATGCTATAGCGTCAAGCCATTCGCGTACCGGTCCCTTCTTAGGAAAAGCAGTGACTCTTGGGTCGCTGTATTTTGAACCCTGATGATCTACGATAGGGAAGAAGATGAATGGAACTACGGCGGCACATACTATCTCCCATATCTTGAACCTTCCGAATGACTTGGCAAGGTCGATGAACATAAGCATCATCGTGAAGAAGTTGATATAAGGCAAGAATAGTAGAAGATACCACCACCATTGTGTGCAGTTGACAATCTTTGATAATACGAAAAGGTTGTAATATGGTATTACGGAATAGAATCCTTTGTAACCTGCTTTTTCAAAAAGTCTCCAGCAGAATGCTATTGGAAGTGTGAAGAATGCTGGAACTAACAATACGAATAATATGAATGATAACATGGCTATATTTTTAACAGTTTAACAAGTCGTTCATTGTGTACAATCCTTTTTTGCCAAGGATAAATTCCGCTGCTATCACGGCACCGGTCGCAAAACCCTCACGGCTGAATGCTTCATGGCGGAGGCTGATGATGTCGCATGATGATTCTGCCTTGACTTCATGGATGCCGAAATATTCACCTTCGCGGATCGCTTCTATTGGCAATACATTCTCCATTATACATTCTTCATTCAACTTCCAAGAGTCGTAGTTCTTGTTGTTGTCGACGATGTCGTTTGCGAGTTTCACTGCAGTGCCGCTAGGTTTGTCGAGTTTATGGATATGATGAGTCTCGGTGAGACTTAGCTTATAATCGTATTTCTCTGTTATCTTGGCGAGTTGTTGGTTGAGCATGAACATGATGTTCATTCCTATGCTGAAGTTAGGAGCATAGAACAAGGCCTGGTTTTCTTTCTCGCATCTTTCTTTTATCTCGTCAAAATGCTGATACCATGCTGTTGTTCCGCATACCACAGGGATGTTCATGTCGAAGCAGCGCTTGATGTTGTCGAATGCCGTTGCAGGAGTGCTGAACTCTATCGCTACGATATCTTCTGAGTTTCTGAGTTTCTGAGTTTCTGAGTTTCTGAAAGAATCCCATTCAACGTCATTATCAATTGTTGCCAATATCTCGTGGCCGCGTTGTAGAGCGATCTTCTCAACCTCGTGGCCCATTTTGCCGTATCCTAATAATATTATTTTCATCAAGTTTAAAATTTTAGTTTGAGAGAAACGCCTGTTGAGCATTTGCCGTATCCGTAGGCCATCTCATTGAAATTGGTTTGTAACATTGGTTCTACCTTTAATGTCAAGTCGTCGCCTATGTCATATTCAAAGAAGTGGGCGTCGACGCATGCGTCTATGACGTTGAGTCCGTACCATGCTGCCATTATTATCCAGCTGAGTTCCATGTTACGTCGATAATAATCTCTTAAGGTGATAAGGTTATCTCTGGAATATCGCTTGGATAAGTTTATAATCTCATCATCGGCTTCTGTTATTGTTCCGGTCTTGTAGTCGAAGGCCTTTCTGTAGTCACGGTAGCTGTCGCCGTTCATGTCTGCGAAATAATATATTGTTCCGATGCCGGCGTAGACGATAGGTATTTTCCAGTATTTCTTATTGTAGGCCTGACCTAATCCTGGAAGCACTGCCGAATAAATCGTGGCTTTCTTAGGATTATGTTTCTGAGGTATTGCTATGCTGTCGTTCTTTGCAAAGACGGAACATGTCAATGCAAGAGACATCAATAGCAATATCAGAAGACGTTTGAACATTTCAAGAATCAGTTTTTGTTGATTAAAGCGATGAGTCTTTCAAAATCCTCGTCGTTTTTGAAGTTGATAGTCAAGGTGCCTTTGCCTTTGCTGTTACGGTTGATCTTTACCTTTGTGTTCAAAGACTTAGATAAAGAATCGACGGTATATATGAAAGCCTCTGGCAATACATCCTTCTGTTTCTTTGTCTTGACGTTCTTTGTGTTGAGTGAGCGTACGAGTTCTTCAACCTGTCTTACGCTCAAGTCCTTGTCGATGATTTCTTTGAGGATGACAAGCTGTTTCGCTTTATCTTCGATGTTGATGATGGCGCGAGCCTGGCTCATAGAGATGAATCCGTCGCGTAGGGCGACTTGTACTTCAGGAGGCAATTTGAGAAGACGCAGGAAGTTTGTCACTGTGCTTCTGTCTTTGCCCACTTTCTCGCTGAGCTGTTCTTGTGTTATGTTGCACTCTTCGATGAGGCGTTGGTAAGAGAGAGCTATCTCTATTGCGTTGAGGCCTTCGCGGTGAGTGTTTTCTATCAATGCCATTTCAAGCATCTGTTCGTCGTTGGCGACGCGGATGAATACAGGTATTGTCTTGAGACCTGCCATCTTCGATGCGCGGAGACGGCGCTCGCCAGAGATGAGCTGATATTTGTCACGTCCCATTTTTCTGACTGTGACAGGCTGTATCACGCCTTGTATCTTTATCGACTCTGCCAGTTCGTTGAGAGCTGTCTCGTCGAAGTCGGTTCTAGGTTGGAATGGGTTGGCTTCAATGAAGTCGATGTTCAGTTCTGCCACGGCACCTGCTACGTAGTTGCCAGAGATGTCGGATGAAGTGATATCCGTTTCAGGGCTTTGCAATATAGCGTCAAGTCCGCGACCTAATCCTCTTTTTTTATTCTGTAATGACATTTTCGTTGTTTTTTAATATTTCTCTTGCAAGGTTAAGATAATTTATTGCGCCAATGCTTGTGGCGTCGTGCATGATGGCAGTCTGTCCGTAGCTAGGAGCTTCGCTGAGACGGGTGTTGACGTTGATGATGGTGTCGAACACCATTGTCTGGAAGTGAGTCTTCACTTCGTTCACCACTTGCTTTGCTATTCTTGTTCTTGAATCGAACATGGTCAACAAGATACCTTCGATGTCGAGTTCTGGGTTGAATCTGCTTTGTACGATTTTGATGGTGTTGAGCAGTTTGCCCAATCCTTCAAGAGCGAAATACTGACATTGTACGGGAATGATAACAGAGTCGGCTGCTGTGAGAGCGTTTACGGTTATTAAACCTAATGACGGTGAGCAGTCGATGATGATGTAGTCGTATTCGTCTTTGATGTTTGACAGAGCGTTGCTCATCATCTTCTCGCGCTGTGGCAGATTGATGATCTCAATCTCGGCTCCTACTAAATCGATATGTGCTGGCAAAAGGAATAGATTTGGAGTCTCTGTCTCCTTGATGATGTCTTTAGGGTTTACGTTATCGATGATACATTCGTAGATGCTGCCTTCGATCTCTTTAGGATCGAAGCCCACTCCTGAAGTGGAGTTTGCCTGTGGATCAGCGTCGATAAGTAATGTCTTATGTTCAAGGACTGCAAGGCTTGCTGCGAGGTTGATGGCAGTGGTTGTCTTGCCAACTCCGCCCTTTTGATTGGCTATAGCTATTATCTTTCCCATCTCTTGTTGATTTATTTATTAAACTACAAAGGTACAATTTTTATTGTAAAAATTGAAGGTGTAATCGTAGAAGTTATCAACAATTTTTAAGGCGGCAACGGACCGAATGCAAGCATCAGCAGATGCTGAGAATTAGAATGATAATTATGAATTATGCATTGAGCATTATGAATAAAAAAAGCTGCTCTAAAGCAGCTTTCTTCTTATTTATCTAATTCGTCAAACCAAGCATCGAGTGATTTGTCTTCGTCGAATTCTTCATGTTTTGGTTCATCAAAATATCCTTCTGGATATTCGCCTGTTTCGATGAAGTTTAATGTGTCTTTCAATGCGTTGGTGAATTTTTCAAAATCTTCTTTATATAAGAAAAGTTTATGCTTTTCATAGAAAAAACGATTTTGTTCATTGCTGAAACGACGTTTGCTTTCAGTGATGGTTATATACTTCTCTTCACCTTTTGTTGTTTTTACATCGAAGAAATATGTGCGTTTGCCAGCACGTATTGCTTTCGAAAACAATTCCTCACGGTTGTTCATCTTTTCATTTTCCATAACTGTCAAAAATTTGTGTTCTACTGTCAATTTTGATTTAGCAAAAATAAAGAAAATTATTATAGTCTGAACTTTTTTTTTGAAAAAAATATAATCAGTTATAACCAGCAACCCACAGCTGACGACCAACAGACTTTGCTCATATTTTGACCATTATTTTATTTTTATTTTTTTAATAATTCCTTAATTAGAAAAGTTAAATTTACTACTTTTGAAGTTCAATTTTTTTATTTGAAATTATGAAATTAAATTTAAGAAGACCAATAGTGTTTTTCGATTTGGAAGCTACAGGATTGAATCCGGTCCATGATCGAATCGTTGAAATTAGTGCGTTGAAAATCAATGTTGACGGAAAAGAAGAACAGAAGACATGGCTCGTAAATCCGGGCTGTCCTATACCTCCTGAAACAACTGCGATACATCATATATCTGATAATGACGTGAAGGATTGTCCGACCTTCAAAGAACTGGCTCCAACTATCGCCAAATTCTTCGCATCAAGTGATATCGCAGGTTATAATATCATAAAATTCGACATTCCTATGTTGATGGAGGAGTTCATCCGTGCCAATGTCGATTTTGATCTTAAGTCTAGACAGGTCGTCGATGTCATGAATATCTTTATGAAGATGGAACCTCGTACTCTAAAAGGCGCCTATCGTTTCTTTTTGAATAAGGAACTTGAAGACGCTCATACTGCTTCTGCAGACACCATGGCGACTTACGAGGTGCTGACAGCTATGTTGGATAGATATAAAGATAGAGAATACACTGATAATAAAGGCGTCACCTTCGTGCCTGTGCAAAATGATATGCAGCAGCTTTCTGAATTTTCTTTCCATAATAAAAACGCTGACCTTATGGGACAAATCGTTTTTGATGAGGAAGGAAAAGAGGTGTTCAAGTTCGGTAAGCATAAAGACAAAAGAGTGGAAGACGTGTTCCGCTTCGAACCTCAATATTATGACTGGATTATGAAAAGCGATTTCCCGGAATATACCAAGAAGGTCATAACTGGAATAAAATTAAGAATGGGTGGTAAGAATATTAAATTTTAAAATATGAAAAATAAGACACAAGGATTATTGGCAATTTTATTAATGATTTTAATTGGCATGCCGCTAATTGCCAGCAGCCAACTGCCAACAACCAACGAGCAGAATCCTCTTTGGATGCGTTATAATGCAATATCTCCTAAGGGCGACAAGATAGCCTTTGCTTATAAAGGTGATATTTATGTCGTTGATTCAGAGGGTGGACAAGCTCGACAATTGACAACTAATTCATCTTATGATTCTAGTCCTGTCTGGTCTAACGACGGTAAATATATTGCCTTCGCTACCGATAGAAATGCTAACTTCGATATTTATATCGTGTCTGTTGATGGCGGCGTGGCAAAGCGTGTCACTACAAACTCAACATCAGAGGCGCCGCTCGCTTTCTCGGCTGACGACAGCATGATTTATTATTCAGCAAGTATCCAGAAGGACGCGGATAACGTACAGTTTCCAACAGGCTGGATGCGTGAGTTGTATAAGGTGTCAGTCAATGGCGGCCGTCCGGTACAAGTGTCTGCTGTTAATGTGTGCAGCATCTCTTTTGATAATGACGGTGAGTCTTTCCTTTATTATGACCAGAAAGGCAGCGAGGACAAATGGCGTAAGCACCAGATATCATCAGTGGCTCGCGACATCGTATATTATGACGCAAAAGAAAAGACTCATACTATCTTGACATCAAACATTGGTGAAGACCGTGACCCTCGTTTTCTTCCTGGAAAAGAAGAGATTGTCTTCCTCAGTGAAGGTGAAGGCGGAAACTTCAACGTTTACAGAGCTAATGTCAACGATGTTGATAATGCAAAGCAAATCACAAACTTCCCAACTTATCCTGTCAGATTCTTGACAGTGTCTGACAACGGTTTGTTATGCTATGGCTTCCAAGGTGAGATATACACTCAGACTCTCGATGGCGAACCAAAGAGGGTAGAGATACAAATCATAAACGACCAAGAGGAGACAACAGAGACTGGCAAGTTCGGCAAGGCTTCCGACATCACCATAACTCCTGACGGTGACCTTGTCGCTTTCGTCGCTCGTGGTGAGGTGTTCGTTACTTCAGAAGAATATCAGACAACAAAACAAATTACTCATACTCCAGAGGCTGAGGCTTATCCAACTTTCTCTCCTGATGGAAAGACCTTGGTCTATGTCTCAGAACGTGACGGCTACTTCAACCTCTACAAGGCTGAAATGGCTCGTAAGGAAGACATCAACTTCACATACGCTACATTGATTAATGAAGAACCTTTGTTTGAAAATGACGGCATCGAACGTGGTGTTCCGAAATTCTCTCCTGACGGAAAAGAATTGGCGTATCTTGAAAACAGAAATATCTTAAAAGTCGTTAACTTGGATACAAAGAAGGTGCGTCAGATCACAGACGGAACCCAGCATTATCGCAATGATGACAACAGTTTCGAATATGAATGGTCGCCAGACGGCAAGTGGTTCGCTATTTCTTTCATCAGCAATATGCGCGATCCTTATTCAGATGTCGGTATCGTTTCTGCTTCAGGTGATATGAAGATTCATAACATCACCAACAGCGCATATATCACTTCATATCCAAAATGGGCTTTAGATGGTAATGCAATTACTTTCGTTTCAAACCGTTACGGTATGCGCTCTCATGCTTCATGGGGAAGTCAGGATGATGCATTCGTTGCTTTCTTGAACCAAGAGGCTTACGATAAATTCCGTCTTTCAAAGGAAGAATACGACCTTTTGAAGAAAGAGGAAAAGATGGCGAAAGATGTCGCTGAGAAATCTGATGACAAGAAGGATAAAAAAGACAAGAAAGACGATAAGAAAGCTGAAGATAAGAAAGACATCGTCGTTGAACTCGATGGCCTTGAAGATCGTATCATCCGTCTCACTCCTATGTCATCACGACTTTCAGGTGTTTCTCTTTCAAAAGACGGTGACAAATTGTTCTTCCTCAGTGCTTTTGAAAAAGGTTACGACCTTTGGGAACTCGATGTCCGTGAGAAATCTACTAAGATCTTGAAGAAACTCGGTATGGGCGGAGCAGAGTTGGCATTAAATAAAAAAGGTGATAAGCTTTATGTTTTGTCAGGAGGCAACCTTCAGACTATCGGAACAAAAGACGGCAAGGCTACACCTATTAAATATGATGCGACGATGACACTCGACCGTGCTGCAGAACGTGAGTATATGTACAACCATATCTTCTTGCAGGAAAACAAACGCCTTTTCAGAAGAGACAGCAATGGTGCTGACTTCGCACAGATAAAGAAAGACTTCTATCCTTTCTTGGCACATATTAATAATAACTACGACTTTACAGAATTGATGAGCGAGATACTCGGTGAACTCAACGTCTCTCACTCAGGATGCGGAATGACATCAAATGGTAAGAGCGGCGACGTGACTGCATACTTCGGACTTCTCTTCGACCTCAATTATGATGGCGACGGTCTTTTGGTTGATGAAGTATTGGAAAAAGGACCATTCGACAAGAATCATTCTAAAGTCAAAGCTGGTAATATCATTGAGAAAATAGATGGCGTCGAGATTACAAAAGACATGGACTATTTCCCTCTCTTGAATAAGAAAGTTGGAAAGCAGGTCTTGGTGACAGTCTACAATCCTGATACAAAGAAGCGTTGGGAAGAGATTGTGAAACCTATTTCAAAAGGAACACAAAACGAACTGTTATATCAACGCTGGATTAAACATAATGCTGAAGTCGTCGACAGCCTTTCAAATGGAACATTGGGATATGTACATATCCGTAGCATGGGCGACGCTAGTTACCGTGATGTCTATGCGGATATCTTAGGTAAATATAACAAGAGAAAAGGTGTTGTCATCGACACACGCTTCAATGGCGGCGGACGTCTTCATGAAGACATCGAGATTTTGTTCAGTGGTGAGAAATATCTTGAGCAAGTCATCCGTGACAGTGTCGCTTGTGTGATGCCATCACGTCGTTATGTCAAGCCTTCAATCATGTTGATGTGTGAGGCTAACTATAGCAACGCTCACGGAACACCATGGGTTTACAAATATAAGAAGATGGGTAAGTTGGTAGGTATGCCAGTCCCTGGAACTATGAGCAGCGTGACATGGGAGACATTACAAGACGAGTCATTGTACTTCGGCTTGCCAACAGTTGGTTACAGAACACAAGAAGGTTATTATCTTGAAAACTCACAACTCGAACCAGATGTGAAGGTAAGAAACACACCAGAGAAACTCGCAGCAGGCATCGACGAACAACTCGAAGCAGCAGTGAGAGAATTGATGAAAGACGTAGAGAATTATAATTATTGGGGAGAGTGATAGGAATTAGGAGTTAGGAATTAGGAATTGTAGAGACGTATCATACGACACAAAATATATAGATAATATGTCGTTGATGCGTCTCTTGATTTTGTTTTAGAAATAATAGGGATGTAGTTTTTAACTATATCCCTTATTTTTAAATTCTTAGATTTTGAGTTTTTGAGGTTTTATTTTATATCCAAAGTTAAATCCCATTACGGTCAGATAAAAATGGCAGTTGTTGTTTCTTAATCCGATTTTGGGCAAGACATAATATAAATTGGTTCCAGGTAATATCATAGGTTCGACGCTATAGCAAAGAGCAACGTTACCTATGATATTCTTTTTTGTTATGTCGCCGCTTATCTCTATGCTGATCGGGAAACATATATCATAGAAGGCGGCGGAAATGACACTGCCTCCGACGCCTATTGCAAAATGCTTGTTAAACTCATAACCTACAGAACCAAAGACTCCTGGAATCGGATACGCTATATTGGCAGAAGCCTTGGCGTAGAAGCCTTTGTGTTCTTGGGAATAAGATGTTATACAGAAAAGAAATATGATTACTAGTATTAATGCCTTCTTCATAACTCCTAACTCCTAATTCCTAACTATTCCACCACGATTTCATCCATAAACATCCATGATGGATTGTTGTATCCAGGAAGTCCTTGTGGAATCAGACCAGGTGTCTCAACGATGATTCTTACGAATCTGCTGTTCAAACCGCTTATGTCTAAAGTCTTTGTTACTATTGTGCTTCTTGATGTATGAACTTCCTCGCTGATGTCGTAAGATCTGAACAGCTGATAATGTATGCCATTGTCTGAGTGGTATACCGACATTCTCTTTGGCATCAAAATCCAATCGTAAGGATTGGTGATGAAGTTTATCTTTAAAGAATTGAGTTTTTCTTTCTTTCCGAAGTCGAGTTCTATGTCGCAGTCGGTGCCGTAGAATCCTTGCCAGTTGCCGTCTTTGTAGTTGTTTGTTCCGACAGCTCCGTTGAGCAAGGCGTCTTCGCTGCCGCCAGAATATTCAGGTCTGTAGTTGCCAGCGACGGTGTTCAGTTTTCTGAAATGTCCCATGCCCTTATGATAGAGGATATATTTCTCGCTGATGATAGTCTCTCTGTTATCTTCAAAACATACAGCTTTAACAATGCATGAACGTTCAATAGCAAAAGGTTCAGTGTAAACCTTGCTGTTCTTGTCAGGAGTACTTCCGTCTGTTGTGTAGTAAATGTCTCTATCGTTAAAAATGGTTTTCAATGAAACCAAAGTTGTTGAGTTGCTAAGATTCTGAGTTTCTGAGTTTCTGGATTTTAGAGTTTCGATAAAAACGTGATTTCCTGCATTCAAAACGTCTTTTGCAATCTTGTCATAACGTTCGGTGAAGACGTTTCTGTAGTAAGAACGTGACTCCATATCCCAAGCTTTGACAAATCTTTTCTTCAGGCAATGTAATGAATCCAAGAACTGAGCAGACATGTTTTGTGTCAATGCGACATTCTCTTCTGTAGGGTTGAGCATAGTCTTATAAAGGTTGACTCTCAACTCGTTTTTCAATGTCACGATATATGCTCTATATGCTGCTAAAATTGCAACGTCTATTATTTCCGGATTAGCCTTGACTTCTTGTCTGTCTTTCAAAAGTTTTTGGTAAATGTCAAATGCTTGTTGTTTCTCAGCGTCGTTTTTAGCTATCGCTGCTGAATCTAATTGCGAAGGATAGAACTCTAAAAGCGGAGCGTTAAGAACAGTGAAGTTCATCAAGTTTGTCATGTCGCTCTCGTCAATCATTCTGTTTAATTCATAAAGATGATCGATTATTGATTCTGACTGTGGACAAAGACTATTGTCTGTTGTCTGTTGTCTGTTGTCTTTAAAATATTGAACATTGAAATTCTTATTGAAAATATCTTCTCTTTGTATTCTCTCGGTTTCGTCGTTAGTCTTCAATGTGTTCCAACTTGTCTCAGCGCACCACACCATTGCGTGCCATGTTGAGTTGAACATTGTCTCGCCGTAGTCGTCCCAAGCTGTGTTGATGACGCCTTTAGCTCCGTTTTTATAGCCGTCGCGGTTGAAGTGTGCGATGTTCTTTATGTAGTTGTCGATATAAGGGAAACTCG
>JAZKYG010000100.1:0-21671 GCA_045612025.1 Bacteroidales bacterium | reverse complement strand
CATCGCTCCTACCTTCGGTGCAGACGACGACCGCGTAGCAAAACAAAGCGGCATCCCTCCACTCCAAATGATCGACAAAGACGGCAAGGCTCAGCCAATGGTTGACAAGACCGGTAAGTTCTTCCTCATCGAAGACCTCGATGCAGAATTCGTAAAGAACTGCATGAACGTTGAAGCTTATCGTCCTTACGCTGGTCAATACGTCAAGAACGCATTCGACGCAACAAAGACAGAAAAAGACAAGTCATTAGACGTCGACATCGTTGTTTTATTGAAAGAAGAAGGCAAACTCTTCAAGAGCGAAAAACATACTCACAACTATCCACACTGCTGGCGTACAGACAAACCTGTTCTCTATTATCCATTAGACAGCTGGTTTATCCGCAGCACTGCTTTGAAAGACAGAATGATAGAACTCAACAAGACTATCAACTGGAAACCAGAAGCAACAGGTACAGGCCGTTTCGGCAACTGGCTCGAAAACCTCGTCGACTGGAACTTGTCACGTTCACGTTACTGGGGAACACCATTGCCAATCTGGAGAACAGAAGACGGCACTGAAGAAGTATGTATCGGCAGCGTAGCTGAACTCCGCGAAAGAATCGACGAGTCAGTAAAAGCTGGTTTCATGACAGAAAACCCATACGCTTCAGAAGATTATACAAAATTCGACTTACACAGACCTTATATCGATAACGTTATCCTCGTCTCATCAGACGGAAGAAAGATGTTCCGTGAGCCAGACCTCATCGACGTATGGTTCGACTCAGGCGCTATGCCTTACGCACAAATCCACTACATGGGTGAAGAAGGCAAGCTCAACGACGAGACATTCCCAGCAGACTTCATCGCAGAAGGCGTTGACCAAACACGTGGCTGGTTCTTCACATTACACGCTATCGCTACAATGATATCTGACTCTGTCTCTTACAAGACAGTTATCTCTAACGGTCTCGTATTGGACAAGAACGGCAACAAGATGTCTAAACGTCTCGGCAACGGCGTCGATCCATTCGAAGCAATCGAGAAATACGGCGCTGACGCAGTACGTTGGTACATGATTACCAACTCACAACCTTGGGACAACCTCAAGTTTGACGCAGAAGGCGTTGACGAAGTACGTCGTAAGTTCTTCGGTACATTATACAACACTTACGCATTCTTCGCATTATATGCAAACATCGACAAGTTCGATTTCTCAGAAGCAGAAATTCCATACGAGGAACGTCCAGAAATCGACAGATGGATTTTATCAGAATTAAATTCATTGATTGAAGAAGTCGACAACGACTTTAACAACTACGAGCCAACAAAAGCTGGCCGTGCTATAGCAGAATTCGTTGACGCTCACTTGAGCAACTGGTACGTACGTCTCTCACGCCGTCGTTTCTGGAAGAGCGATGTCACATCAGACAAGACTTCAGCATATCAGACATTATACACATGCTTGAACGTATTGGCTAAGATTTCAAGCCCTATCGCTCCATTCTTTGCAGAACGCTTATACCAAGACTTGAATGCAGCAACAGGACGCGAGGTAGCTGAATCAGTACACCTCACCGACTTCCCTAAAGCAAATCCAGCTCTTATCGACAAGGATTTGGAAGAAAGAATGGAAATGGCTCAACTCGCTTCATCAATGGTATTGTCATTGAGAAAGAAAGCCAACATCCGTGTACGTCAGCCATTATCAAAGATCATGATTCCTGTCAACTCAGAAAAAGAACTCGAACAATTCAAGAAGATCGAGCAACTTATCCTTTCTGAAGTCAACGTGAAGGAAATCGAATATCTCACAGCAGATAAGAACATCTTGGTCAAGAAGGTTAAACCAAACCTCAGAAACTTAGGCCGTCGTTATGGCAAGTTGATAAAACCTATAACACAATTCTTCGCTGAGATAGAACAAGAAACCATCAGAACTTTAGAAAACGTAGGTTATTTGGATATCACATTAGAAGGACAAGAGTTACATCTCGAACTTGATGACGCTATCATCACAACAGAAGACATTCCAGGTTGGGCAGTAGCAACACAAGACGATGCAACAGTCGCTTTGGATATCACCATCACTCCAGAATTGGCAGAAGAAGGTTTAGCAAGAGAAATCGTCAACAGAATCCAAAACATGAGAAAAGACGGCGACTTCGAAGTTACAGACCATATCTTATTGACAATAGAAAAGAACGACGATATCAACAATGTTGTTGAGAAGTACAAAGAATACATCTGTTCAGAGACTTTAGCAACATTGAATATGGTCGACAATATCGGTGAAGGCATTGAAGAATTAGAACTTATTGACAAGATTTCTGTTAAGATTAAAATTAACAAGGATTAAGAAATAATTTCTTGTACTATACGATATTTATTATTAACTTTGACGGCGATAATTCAGAAAATCAAATAAAATTCGAGATATATGGAAGATAATTTAAATAATACTCCAGAAAGAGTCAGATATTCTGACGAAGAACTTGCTGAATTCAAAGAACTGATATTAGAAAAATTAGCAAGAGCACGTAAAGACCTTGAATTGTTGAATGACAATGTCGCCGGCAAAGGTAATAATGCTGACGACACAGCTCCAACCTTTAAGCTCTTGGAAGAAGGCTCAAGCGTGTTATCAAAAGAGGAAAACAGCCAGTTGGCAGCACGTCAGTATAAGTACATTCAAAATTTGGAAAATGCGTTGATCCGCATAGAAAACAAGACTTACGGTGTATGCCGTATGACAGGCAAACTGATCCCTAAGGAAAGATTGCGTGCCGTACCACATGCAACCTTAAGTGTTGAGGCTAAATTGGGACAAAAGAAGTAATGAAGAAACCACTGATAGTCATTTTTCTTGTCTTGCTTATTGACCAGATATCCAAGTTCTGGATCAAGCTGAATATGACAATAGGCGAAAGTTTCTCAGTATTGGGAGATTGGTTTCAGATTTATTTTATAGAGAACAACGGCATGGCTTTTGGCTGGGAGTTCGGGGCGCAATACGGTAAGTTGGCGCTCAGCATCTTCCGGATAATAGCCGTGGCGTTGTTGTTTTATTTCATATATTACCTAAGCAAGAAGAAAATCAAATTCGGACCTTTGTTCGGCATATCGCTCATCACCGCAGGTGCCTTGGGCAACATCATCGATGGTATGTTCTACGGGATGATATTCAGCGAAAGCACCTTCTATCAAGTCGCAACTCTCTTCCCAGAAGGCGGCGGTTACGCAGGTTTCCTTCAAGGCAAAGTAGTCGATATGCTTTATTTCCCATTGTTTACATTCCCAGAGTGGGTGCCATTCTTCGGAGGACAGATATTCTTCAGTCCTATCTTCAACATAGCAGATAGCGCGATAACGATAGGATTCCTATATCTCCTCATATTTCAATGGGATTTCTTAAAAAACATTGATAATTTAGATGCTACGTCTGCTGTAGACGAAAGCACACATACTGAAACAGATTTATCATGAGTGAAGAAAAATACGGTCGTATCGTACAGATAATCGGCCCTGTGATTGACGTTGCTTTTGATGACGAATCACAGCTGCCAAATCTTTTGGACGCTCTTGAGATAGAACGCGCCAACGGCGATAAACTCATCACCGAAGTACAACAAGACATCGGAGAGAACACTATGCGTACCATCGCTATGGACTCAACCGACGGTTTACGTAGAGGCATGAAAGTTCGTTGCCTAGGTTCGCCTATATCTATGCCTACAGGTGAGCAGGTTAAAGGTCGTCTCTTCAACGTCATCGGCGAGTCTATCGACGGACTGGAGAAAGTGGAATCTGCAAAACGCAACAGCATCCACCGCGACCCTCCTAAGTTCGAGAACCTCTCAACGAAGCAAGAAGTCCTCTTCACAGGCATCAAGGTCATCGACCTCATCGAGCCTTACGCCAAAGGCGGCAAGATCGGTTTGTTCGGCGGCGCCGGTGTCGGCAAGACCGTTCTCATCATGGAATTAATCAACAATATCGCCAAGTCTTATTCAGGCATGTCAGTATTCGCTGGCGTCGGAGAACGTACTCGTGAAGGCAACGACTTATTAAGAGAGATGCTTGAGTCAGGCGTCATCAAATACGGCGAAGAATTCATGAAGTCAATGGAAGAAGGACGCTGGGACCTCGATAAGATCGACTACGAAGAGCTTAAGAAATCACAAGCCACTCTCGTCTTCGGTCAGATGAACGAGCCACCAGGAGCACGTGCACGCGTTGCATTAAGCGGCCTCACCATGGCGGAATATTTCCGTGACGGCGACGGCGAGACAGAAGGACGCGACATCCTGTTCTTCATCGATAACATCTTCCGTTTCACTCAGGCCGGCTCTGAAGTGTCAGCGCTCCTCGGACGTATGCCTTCAGCTGTGGGTTATCAACCAACATTGGCATCAGAAATGGGTTTGATGCAGGAGAGAATCACATCTACAAAAAACGGTTCCATCACATCAGTGCAAGCCGTATATGTGCCTGCCGATGACTTGACAGACCCTGCTCCAGCAACGACATTCGCTCACCTCGACGCCACAACAGTGCTCAGTCGTAAGATATCAGAACTCGGCATCTATCCTGCTGTAGACCCTCTTGAATCTACATCTAGAATATTGTCAGCCGAAATCGTAGGAGAAGAGCATTACAACACGGCACAACGTGTGAAAAGCATTCTCCAACGTTATAAGGAACTTCAAGACATCATCGCCATCTTGGGTATGGACGAGCTGTCGGAAGAAGACAAACTCACAGTGAGCCGCGCACGCCGCGTACAACGTTTCTTGTCACAGCCATTCCATGTAGCAGAACAATTCACTGGCATGAAAGGTGCGTTCGTAAGCATAGAAGACACCATCAAAGGTTTCAATATGATTATGGACGGTGAAGTCGACCAATATCCTGAAGCTGCCTTCATGATGGTAGGAACCATTGAAGAAGCGATAGAGAAAGGGAAAAAACTTATTAGTGAGGAGTTAGGAGTGAGGAGTTAGGAGTGAGGAGTTTTCACTTTGGCTATTGGCTGTTGAACTTTGAACTTTGAATATTCTGTTGTCCGTAGTCTGTAGTCTGTTGACTTTTAAAAAAATGAAGATAGAAATAATAACACCGGAAAAACGTCTCTTTGAGGGAGAGGCTGACTTGGTTCAATTACCAGGCATTGATGGTTTATTTGAGATATTGAAAAACCACGCTCCTATGATAGCAGCTCTCGGCAAAGGAAGAGTGAAAATCGGTAATAATAACGAGTATAATTTTATTGAAATAAACGGAGGCACAGTAGAAGTGTTGAATAATAGAATACTTGTGCTTGCCGAATAACAAGACTCTTAGTATCTTAGTATCTCAGCAACTTAAATAGGTATGATCTGGATCGTAATGCCCATCTTGATAGTATTGATGTTTCTATTGGGCACTGACTTAAACAAGAAATCTTTTACTGACGTAGCGCGTAATCCTCGTGCTGTAGTGATAGGAATGATAGGACAATTGGTATTATTGCCGCTCATAGCATTTGCCTTAGCATGGATTTTAAAGTTGCCTCCTGTCTATTTCATGGGTATCGTCCTCATCGCCTGTTGTCCTGGAGGCAGCTCATCCAACGTATTCTCCATGCTGGCAAAAGGCGACGTGGCATTGTCTGTAACGCTAACTGCCATCAGCAGCATAGTGACATTATTCACCATTCCTGTCATCATGGAATTTGTAGCACGTTTCGTCTCAGAACAGAGCGGCGTGGAAGTCAACCTGCCTTTCGGCAAGCTCATCGTACAAAACATAGTGCTTCTCTTCGTGCCACTTTTCATAGGCATCATCTTCAGACATTTCTTTCCTAAGCCTGCGGCTAAAGTAAATCATGTGCTAGGCAAACTCGCTTTCCCTGCGCTTATGACATTAGCCTTGATATTCTTTATACAGAACACACAAGCCATCAAGGACAATTTCGCAGTGTTAGGATTCACAATCACAATATTGATATTAGCAGCGATGACATGCAGTTCTCTTCTTTCCAGAATGACGAAGTCTAACACGGCAGTCAGAAGAACCATCGTCATTGAAGTAGGAATGCAGAATGCAGCACAGGCCATCGCCATCGCGAGCTCTCCTTTCATATTCAACAGTGCCGAGATGGCGATACCAGCCATCATATACGCGCTCCTTATGAATGTGATATTATTAATTTATGTAGCAGTTATAAAAAAGAAATAAGTGAAGACGTCACAGCTGTGACGTCTTTTTATTTTATAGTCCATAGTTCAATAGCCTTAGTTCATAGTTCAAATCTCAAAGTTCATAGTTCAGAGCTCATTTTTCCTATTTATAATTTTTCAACAAAAAAAACTTGGATTTTCAAAATAAAAATCCGAATTTTGGAGGAACATTAAAAGCAGCTAGTTTTTAAACTATTTTTTACTATAGAACTAAATATTTTTGTTATGTATAAGAAATTTTCTACCGCCTTATTCTGTGTATTTTTATCCTTCCTTTCTTTTGCACAGAACAACGAAATCAATGTAAGTACCGATCCTCAAAACAAGAAGATCTTATTAGAAGAATTCACAGGAATACATTGCGGTAACTGTCCTGACGGTCACGCAATGGCACATAAGCTTCAGATAGCAAAACCTGAAGAAGTGTTCATCATAGCAATACATGCTGGCTATTACTCAGAACCAGGACCAGACCAAGCTGACTTACGCACAGATGACGGCATCGAGATACACGACTTTTTCGATGCAAGCAGCTATCCTTCAGGAATGATCAACCGTATCCCTTACGAAAACGAATATGCCATCACCAGATCATTATGGTCCAGACAATCCAAAGAGATAAACAAAGAGACCGCTCCTGTAAACTTAATGATAAGCTGTGACTACGATGACTTCTATGAAGAAATTTATGTCACAGTGGATGGTTACTGGGTTGAAGACTCTCCAACAGATTCCGCCAGATTATCTGTGGCTCTCCTCCAAAACAACATTCAAGCATATCAAGGCGGCAGCGGCATTGGAGATGAATATATGCACCAACATGTGTTACGCGACTATATCACAGACGCTTTCGGTGATTTAATCGCAACAAATAAAAAAGGTGAATATTTCACGGCTACATACACATACGAACTTCCTGAAGACTACAGAGGCGTGGTGGTAGTGCCAGAACAATTAGAACTCATCGCTTTCGTAACAGAAAACGAGTCTAATATACTTAATGTAGCAAGCAAGAAACTCTCACACTCTTCATTCGAATTGCCAATGGAAGCCGAGATATCAGAACCTAAAATACCTATCGGCAAAAACTACGCATATTCATTCTTGGAATTGCATATCGAAAATAAATCAACCACTCCAATAACATCTGCAACATTCAACGTAGAACTCAATGGCGTTGTTGAAAAATCACAATGGAGCGGCAATGTCCCTGCTTTATCAGAAAAACAGATAACAATCCCGGTCGATTGGAGCGCACAGACCAACGACAACGAATGGCAAGTAACACTGACAGAAATCAACGGTGAAGAATATAAGGGCAACAAGATAAAAGGAAACTTCGGCGAAATAGCACAAGCTCCTGCTGAAATCGTAGTCAAGATAAAGACCGACAACTTCTCCGACGACAACCGTTATATGATTAAGGATATCGACGGCAATATAGTCGAGGAATTCACTGGATTTACTGATGGAACAGCAGAAGAAATGGAATTCGAGGTAACACTTGAGGTAGGCAAGACATATTGCGTAGAAGTCACTGACGTATGGGGCGATGGCATCAAGACACCTCGCGGATATATCAAAATATATAATAAGGATAATAACCTTGTGACACAAAACCTCGAAATCTCAGACTTCGGATGGCGTACATTCATCAACGTCATTGAAGAAGAAAATGAAGAAGAGGAAGAAGACAACACAAATGTCAACGATATTAAATATAATGAAATAAACATTGTTTATACAAACGATAAAATAAACATTAACAATTGCCAAGACTTCATCGTCAACATTTATGATATGTCAGGAAGACGTGTCATGAGTCATGAAAACCAAAACATCATCTCAACAGAAGCATTGAACAATGGAGTTTATCTTGTCAACATAATCACATCGAATTCAAACAACACATTCAAAATCACTAAATAATTACGCTTATGAAAAGATTATTTACACTATTACTGGCATTAGTCGCAATGATAAATGCCTACGGACAATGGACAGAACAACCTATTCCACTTGTTACAGAAGGAACTAACATGTACAACAACGAAGTCATCATGGGTGAAGATGGCACAACTTATTTCCTATACTATCATCCTAACATAGAAAACGCTGTCGATGAATACGATACATATAATGTAGTTTATGAATATCGTTTACAAGCCATCGACAAAAACGGAGAGAGAAAATTCGGTGACTTAGGCATCTTGATTTCAGATTATCCAAACCGTTCATATTGCGTGGTAAACAATTACCTTTACATCGACAAAGACGGCAATGTCATCGTCGCTGTATCTGACGCACGTGATTGCGAAGATGGCAAGAGCTTCATGGGATTATATGTCTATAAAATCTCACCAGAAGGAGAAATGCTTTGGGATGAAGACGGCATCACCCTTGACTGGAATGCAGGTATCCTCGCATCAACAAAAATCATAGGTATCGCTGACGGCAGCTACGTCCTCGCATGGATGCGTTCAACAGATGAAATCGGAACAACAATGACCATCAATCTCCAAAGATTATCTGCAGACGGAGAAAAACAATGGGAAGACTATGAAGTAAGCTTGACATCTGAGACTGTCACATATCGCTATCCATATTTAGTTGACGCTGGCATGAACCAATTTATCATGGTTTTTGCTCAAGGCACAGCACAAGACCTCTATGCTCGTAAGATTGACTTTGACGGCACTTCAGTATGGGGTTCAGACACACGTATCTATCGTGGCGGTTGGGGAAGCATTCCAATCTGGACACTCCTCGACGTACAGCCATCTGGCGACGGCGGTGTCATCGTCGGTTGGAATGACGATAGAGACTTCGACTACATAGAATCAGCTTACATTGCTTATGTCACAGGCGACGGTAAGATAGGATTCGCAGGCGCATCAGACGAAGGCGACGTAAAATTAAGCTACAGCGATTGGCCACACTACAACTGTAAAGTATTAGCAGATCCTGCTGGTGACGGTTTCCTCGCTATATTCAGAGAAACTGACGGAAGTCAAGCATGGCAACACATGATAGTACAAAAAGTTTCTAAACAAGGTGAGTTGCTCTATGGCGACGAAGGTCTTCAATTAAGCGATTTTGAAAGTTATGCTTTTGGATATAACTCAATGAAACCCGGCAAGGACGGTGAAGTTGGTTTGTTCTATATGAGACAGAATTCAGGCTGGGGCGACGTTGATATATTCCTCGCAGTATTAGATTCAAAAGCCGGCGAATTGTTAGAAAGAACAAAATTCTCACAAACCACTATGCAACGTTCTTCATTAACATCTCTCGTTTGCCAAGAAGAAGGATTCTGGGTATTAAAATGGTTGGAAGAATACAAGAACGAAGAAAACGCAACAGAAGGACGCCACATGGTCCAACGTATAGACTTTGGAGAAGAAGAAAATAATGATGATACAACAAGTATCGAGAAAACAACATTAGCATTAGACAAATTCCTCTACTCTAACCATCAATTTATGGTTAACGTATCAAATGCAGGTCAAGCTCAGATTGAAATCTTCGACATCGTTGGAAGAAAAGTAAGCAATATATCTAATGTTGAACTTCAAGCAGGTTTGAACACTATCGACTGGACAGCTGACTCTGGCGTATATATCGCTAAGTTATCCACAAAGAATGAAGTGTTGACATGCAAGATTTTGATCAAATAATTTTTCAAAAATAATTCTTGATTATTTCTAATCAAAACATTAAATTTGTGATGGCTTTATCAATGGTAAAGCCATCACAACAAAAAAAATAACAAATAATAAATTTAAAATTATTACGTATGAAAAAACTATTTTTACTTCTCATTGCCTTGTGCACACTTACTGTTGCTCAGGCTCAAGTAGTTTCATCTTATACGATGCAAGCTACTTTAGGTACTTACACTGAAATAACCGATGGTACTGTTATAGACTTGACAGGCTTAGACCTTACAGCCGATGAAGTATTGACAGGAAAAGCTTGGTTTCCTAGCGGCATCGTAAGCGAAGAAACAACAGCTGCTGGTTTCCCTATCGGTTTTGACTTTATTTTCAATGATATAGCATGTAACCAATTCATCATTGGCGCTCATGGTTATATCGCTTTAGGTAAAGATGAAATTACCAACGATCCATCTCACAACCAATACATTGTAGCTCGTGAAGAGGGCGCTGATAATATCATAGGTTTTATGCCTAATGTCGATATTTACGCTCATGAAACATCAGAATTCAGCTATAAAGTCATTGGCGAAGCTCCATACCGTACACTCGTTGTACAATTCAAAGACTGGGCTCCTTGCTTCGGTTGGAGTGCCGACGACGTTATCCATATGAATATGCAATTACGTCTTAACGAGACAAGCAATACTATAGAATTTGTATTAGGTGACGCTATCTCTGAAGAAGACACCGAAAAAATGACACGCATCGCAATACGCGGTTACTATAGAGATATTCTCTCACTTAAAGAAACAAACGATGAATATGCAGAAGACGTTGATATGATTGACTGGGTTACAACACCAGAAGATTATTCAGTTTACCTCAGCGCAGGCATGATAACAAGCGGTCTCACTTATACTTTCACTCCTCCTGCAGAATGTGAAAAACCATTATCACATTTCGAATTCAAAGGCCTTAATCCAAGAACATCATCATTCTCTCTCTATTGGGATTGGGATGATATGAGCGATGCAGATCATGTCTTATTATTAATAACACCATCATCATCACTCACACAAAATCCTGTTGACGGCGAGTTCTATGCTGCAGGAGACTCATTAGGAGGCGCATACGTTTTAGCATACACAACAGATACAATATATGACTCAGAAGAAGATTATTCCTTAACATTGGAACCTGCAACACAATACTATTTGCATATCTACGTAGCAAATTCTTTCTGTTCAAATGGTCCTAAATATGATGTCGGTGTTCTAAGTTCTTTCTGGACAAAGCCTAAGAGTCCAGAAAGCATTGAAATTACAAATACAACAACAAACACACTTACTTTCAATGTTGAAGCTAATGATGTAGATGACGAAATCTTGGTCATCCTCACAGACTCAGTCCGTCCAAATCCTCCTTACGCACACGAAATAGAATTCGGCAACCCTATAGGAGAATATTCTATAGGTGAATGGATTGATGGAAAAGGTCGCGTAGTATATGTCGGACCTTCAGCACAAAATGTTGTAGTAGAAAACCTTGAAGAAGGTACTACTTATTATCTCCGCGCACATAGCCATAATAACAATGGTTATTCTACAGAAGTTATAGAAACAAGTGATGTTACAATCGCAAGACTTCCTTGGATTGTAGACCTCACCAACACAAACAAACTAGAAATTCCTGTTGGCTGGACATCTGTCGGATCAAACAAACAACTTGTAGCAACAGCTATCAAAACTGGATATGGTGAAGAAGACATGCAGTTCAATGTTCAAATCCAACCTAATACTACAGATGGTCATAATGTCGAATTGACATCTCCTTATATCATTATTGACAAAAACAACGCTCTATTCTCATTAGAATACAATATGAATACACCAGGAAACTGGGGCATGGCTGGTACTAAATACGATGAATGGAATGAAAAAGATACATTGGCTATTCAAGTAAGCAGCAATGGCGGTGAGTTTGAAACTGTAACATTGATCAACTCAACAAACAATGTGAAAGTTGACTCAATAAATCAATTCATCCCTATAACAGCTGACCTTTCAAACTATTTGAATGATACAATCCAAGTACGTTTATATTGGAACTGCTATTCAAGCGGAAAAGTACGTTTAACTCTTGAAAAATGGAATATCGACGAATATATCGCTCCTGCAACACCAGAAGTTAAAGTTGAAAACATAGAACACATTTCTGCAAAAGTCACATGGCGTAGCGAACAAGAAAACTACGAAGTAGCATACGCTAAGACTGGCGAAGAATTCACTACAATAGTTGTAGAAGGCGCTAGCGAATACGTTCTTACAGAACTTGAAGCTGAAACAGAATATCAAGTAAAAGTACGTGGCATCGTAGCTGAAGGCGAATACTCAGCATGGTCAGAAGTCGTTACATTCACAACAACAGCATGGCCAGAATGCGACGCTCCTACTAACTTGGCAGCAGAAGTTAATGGTCAAACAGTTACACTCACATGGGAAGGCACAGAAGAACATCTTTCATGGGATGTAAGATACCGTGAAGCTAACAGCACAACATGGATTACAATAGAAGGTCTAGAAGAACCAACAACTGTTCTTGAAAACCTTGAAGAAGGTTTCACTTACTTATGGAATGTACGCGCATATTGCATAGCAGAACGCGTAACAGCATGGTCAGCACAAGCTACATTCACTACAGGTCCTACAGTACCAGCAGCTCCAGTAGTAACAGGATCATTCGAAGGCGACATCATCATCCTCGAATGGGAAGCTGTTCCAGGTGCATTGACATACAAATTATATTATGGCGGCAAGCCTCTCACTGAACCATTTGAAGAAACAATAGCTGAAATCCAAGTTCCTAACGTTGGAACATACTGCTTCACAGTTACAGCATTAAATGAAGTCGGCGAATCAGCTCATTCAGACGAAGTTTGTGTTACTGTAACAGTTCCAGAAGATATGACAGTTCCAGCAGCTCCTGAATTGGTGGCAACACTCGACGATAACTTTGTAGTATTAACATGGGAAGAAGTCGAAGGCGCAACATACTACGATGTTTACATTGCTGTTGAGAATGGTCAAGATCAATATCTTGGTACTGCAACAATGGAAGACTTGCCAATCAGAATGCAACTTCCAGAATATGGCATCTACTGCTTCTATGTAGTAGCAGCAAACCTTGCTGGCGAATCAGAACCATCAAATATAGCTTGTGTAAACTATGGCAGTGTTGGAATTGAAGAAAATACAGCAACATTCAACATCTATCCAAATCCAGTTAACGATAAACTTTATATCGAAACTGAAGCTAACATCGAAGAAATCAGCATCTACGATGCATTCGGAAGATTGATGACAAAAGTCAACGGACAAACAACAACTGTTGATGTCTCTGAATACAATGCTGGCGTTTACATCATGAAGGTAAGAAGCAACAATGGTGAAACTGTAAAACGCTTCATTAAGAAATAATGCATAATTCACAATGCATAATGAAAAAGCCGCTGTACAGCGGCTTTTTTTGTTGAATATAAAACTTTGAAGTTTTGAGCTTCTGAGTTTCTAAAATTTTATTTTGCTACTTTTTTAGGAGCTATTTTATTTCTAATGATGTTATAAAGTTCATCAGCATTTACGCGGATTTGTTCCATAGTGTCGCGGTCACGGACTGTAACTGTGTTGTCTTCCAATGTCTGGTTATCGATAGTAACACAGAGAGGAGTACCGATAGCGTCTTGTCTTCTGTAACGTTTGCCGATAGAGTCTTTTTCTTCGTATTGGCACATGAAGTCAGGTGTGAGTTGTTCCATGATTTCGCGTGCTTTTTCTGGAAGACCGTCTTTCTTGACGAGAGGCAAGATAGCGACTTTATAAGGTGCCAAAGCTGCTGGGAACTTCATCACAACGCGTTCTGAACCGTCTTCGAGTTTTTCTTCTGTATAAGCGTGGCTCAACATGGCGAGGAACATACGGTCCAAACCGATAGATGTCTCGATAACGTAAGGAACGTAGCTTTCATTTGTCTCTGGATCGAAGTATTGGAGTTTCTTGCCTGAGAACTTAGAATGACTGCTGAGGTCGAAGTCTGTACGACTGTGGATACCTTCCAATTCTTTAAAGCCGAATGGGAATTCGAATTCGATGTCGGTAGCTGCATTAGCATAGTGAGCTAATTTTTCATGGTCGTGGTAACGATATTTTTCAGCTGGGATACCGAGTGAGAGATGCCATCTGAGACGTTCTTCTTTCCAGTGTTTGAACCATTCGAGTTCTGTGCCAGGACGTACGAAGAACTGCATTTCCATTTGTTCGAATTCTCTCATTCTGAAGATAAACTGACGAGCTACGATTTCGTTACGGAATGCTTTACCTGTCTGTGCGATACCGAAAGGCACTTTCATTCTACCTGTCTTTTGGATGTTGAGGTAGTTGACGAAGATACCTTGAGCTGTCTCAGGACGGAGATAGATTTCGTTTGCGCCTTCTGCTACAGAACCCATTTGTGTTGCGAACATAAGGTTGAATTGACGAACGTCAGTCCAGTTGCGTGAGCCAGAGATAGGACAAACAATGCCGAGGTCTTCGATGAGTTGTTTGATGCCTGGAAGGTCGTTGTTTTCCATAGCAACATAAAGACGATGGCTGATGTCTTCTATTTCTTGTTTATAACCGAGAACGCGAGCGTTTGTTGAGACGAATTGTTCTTTATCGAAAGCATCGCCGAAACGTTTCTTAGCTTTCTCTACTTCCTTATTGATTTTATCTTCAATCTTAGCGATATGATCTTCTACGAGGACGTCAGCACGATAGCGTTTCTTGCTGTCTTTATTGTCAATCATAGGATCGTTGAATGCGTCAACGTGACCTGAAGCCTTCCATACTGTTGGATGCATGAAAATAGCTGCGTCAACACCGACGATGTTTTCGTGCATTTGCACCATAGCTTTCCACCAGTATTGGCGGATGTTATTCTTTAACTCAACACCGTTTTGACCATAGTCATAAACAGCTGAAAGTCCATCATAAATATCACTTGAAGGGAATACGAAACCATATTCCTTAGCGTGAGCTGTTATCTTCTTGAAAAATTCTTCTTGATTCATTGTTTTATTTTTTTGTCAACGGACAACAGACTACAGACAACAGTCTTTGTCCAATTTTATGTACGTAATTATTTCTCTAAAGTTCTAAAATTCTAGAGTTCTAGAGTTCTTATAAAATGAGCATAGCGTCACCGTAGGTGAAGAAACGATATTTCTCTGCTACAGCTATCTTATATGCTTTCATAAGTAATTCATAACCAGCGAATGCTGCTACCTCCATCATCATTGATGACTTAGGAAGGTGGAAGTTTGTGATGAGAGCGTCGGCTGTGTTGAAATCGTAATGAGGGAAGATGAACTTGTTTGTCCAGCCCTTATAAGGATTTATCTGACCTGAGATTGTAACAGATGTCTCGAGAGCTTTGAGAGATGTTGTGCCGACTGCGAAAATCTTGTGACGCTCAGCCTTAGCAGCGTTGATGATATCGCAAGCCTCTTGTGTAATTTCCATCTCTTCTGAGTCTGTCTTATGTTTTGTAAGGTCTTCAACCTCGATGTCGCGGAAGTTACCCACGCCTGTGTGGAGAGTGAGTTCTGCAAACTGAACATCGCGAAGCTCGAGATGTTTCATGAGCGATTTGCTGAAGTGCATGCCAGCTGTTGGAGCTGCCACAGCGCCTTCACATTTAGCGAAGACTGTCTGATAGTTTTCTTCGTCTTCTGGCTCTACTGGTCTTTGAATCTCTACAGGAAGAGGAGTATTACCTAATTCTGTGATAGTCTTCTTGAATTCTTCGTGAGTGCCGTCAAATAAGAAACGTAATGTTCTACCACGTGATGTTGTGTTGTCGATGACTTCAGCAACGAGTTCGTCGTTTTCACCGAAATATAATTTATTACCGATACGAATCTTACGGGCTGGATCTACGAGTACGTCCCAGAGACGGCTCTCGTGATTGAGTTCACGAAGCAACATAACTTCGATCTTTGCGCCAGTCTTTTCCTTTTCGCCATAAAGACGTGCTGGGAAAACCTTTGTGTTGTTGAGAACGAAAACGTCACCAGCGTTGACATAATCTAAGATATCTTTAAAGGTACGATGTTCAATTGAACCATCTCTACGGTTAACGACCATCAATTTTGCTTCATCTCTGTTTTTTGCTGGATATTTAGCAACGAGATCTGCAGGAAGGTTAAATTTGAATTGAGATAACTTCATTTATATAATGATTTTATGTTATTTTTTGCGAAAGTCACAAATATAATATCAGAATGAAGTTTTGTCAAGACCTTTTTATAAAAAAATTAACAATGTATAATGTACAATTGACAATATTATGAACTAAGAACTAAGGGTGTTGTACTAAGAACTATAAACTTTCAAGAGACTCTGCGTCTTTGTGTCTTTATTAATCCTTGAAAAAGTGTAATTTTTCTTCCTTTTTAAATTTCTCTTTCTATCTTTGCATTCTCAATTCATAATGAATTTTAACAAAGATTTTATATGGTAATAGTAGATAATGTAATAGTCACTGACGAGTTCATCAATGCTCGTTTCTGTTGTCATCTCCCAAGATGTAAAGGCGAATGTTGTATTGCCGACGATGCAGGCGCTCGTCTCGAACGTGATGAAGTAGGTATGATTGAGGAATATCTCGAAGAGATAAAACCTTATATGCGCCCTGAAGGCATCGAGGCAGTCGAGAATGACGATGTCTACGACTACGACGAAAAAGGCTCGCTCGTCACACGTCTCATCAATAATGAAGAATGTGCTTTCGTCTATTTCCATGAAAACGGCACAGCATTATGCGCTATAGAAAAGGCTTATCTTGAAGGTAAAATCGACTTCTGGAAACCAATAAGCTGTCACCTTTATCCTATTCGTCTCGAAGAGAAAAACGGTTTTATCTATGTGAACTATCACGAGTGGAGCGTCTGCGTTCCAGCCAAACGTAAAGGTGAAAAAGAAGGCATTCCATTGTATAAATTCTTGAAAGGCCCTATGATTCGTCGCTTCGGCGAGGACTGGTATGAGAGATTCGTTAAACAGATTAATAAATGACTATAGACAACAGACTTTATCCATATTGGATCAACAAATTGTATACTCAAAGACTATTGACCGTTGTCTGTTGTCCATTGACTAAAAATATATCATGAATTTCAAATCTTTTCTAGATAAAAAATCTGTCAATATCACAGCTAAGGCATATTTCCTCGACGCTCTCGGTGCGATGGCGTTCGGTCTGTTTGCTTCATTATTGATAGGAACGATATTCACCACTTTGGGTGATAAGTTAAACATTCCATTTTTGCTTGAGATTGCGAAATATGCCAAGCAGGCCACCGGCGCCGCGATAGGTGTCGCGATAGCATATTCGCTAAATGCGCCTTCGCTGGTGTTATTCTCTGCAACGGTCTGCGGCATTGCGGGCAACGCATTAGGCGGTCCCGTCGGAGCTTATGTCGCTACTGTCATCAGCACGGAACTCGGCAAGATAGTGTCGAAAGAAACTAAAGTCGATATCCTCGTCACGCCATCTGTCGTGATAATAAGCGGCGTGCTCCTCGCTATGTTCGTCGGTCCTGGCATCAATGCCTTCATGGAGGCATTCGGAAGATTCATAGAAAACGCCACCGAGTTACGTCCTTTCATCATGGGAGTTATTGTATCTGTATCTGTTGGAATGGCATTGACCTTGCCTATCAGCAGCGCCGCCTTATGTATCGCAATCGGCCTTTCAGGAATTGCTGCTGGCGCTGCTACAGCAGGATGCTGCGCTCAGATGGTAGGATTCGCCGTGATGTCGTTCAGAGAAAACAGCTGGGGAGGACTCGTGTCACAAGGTTTAGGAACTTCTATGTTGCAGATGCCTAACATCATAAAAAATCCTTTGACATGGATACCGCCTACATTGACAGCCGCCATCACAGGTCCGATAGCGACATGCGTATTCCAACTTGAAAACGTGCCGATCGGCGCTGGCATGGGGACATGCGGACTCGTTGGTCCTTTCGGTGTCATAACAGCGATGCCCGACGGCGAAACCAAGATGTGGCTCGGAATAGCCTTGGTGTGTTTCATACTTCCAGCAATCCTCACCTGGATCTTCGGTGAGATATTCAGAAAATTGAACTGGATTAAGGAAGGGGATTTGGTGATTAATAATTGACAATGTTAATGCCTAAAATCTTAATAAGATATGATAAAACCTAGTGATATATATAATGAGTTTGTAAAGACTTATATTAACATAATCAAGAAGTTAAAAGACAATCCGGATTTTATTAGAGAAGATAAGGTGCGTAGTAAAGATGTCAGCAAGACTCATATAATGTACAAGTTGGATTTGGGTGGTGGTAACACGCGATTATATTCTAAAGATAGAAAATATTATTATGAGTTTCTGGTAGAATTTGATCATGACGATTCTGGATATGGAATTTATTATGGTTGTAAACTGATTTGTGAAAATACTGATGAAAAATATAAGGACAGCAATGAATTTGAGGGAATTATCAATCATGTAAATGAAGAGTGGAAGAAATTTGGTGGAATCAAGATCAAGAAAGAGAAGGGAAGACAAGATAAGGAGGTGTGGAACGCAGATACTATAAAGTATATCTTAAATAATGTCATTAAAAATAAGAAATATTTTAATCTGTCATTTATTCCAACAAATAATTATAATGACAATACCTACTGGCCATTTTGGATCAGATTGCACGAAGAAGAGGATATAGAATTAGCAGCGTATGCAACAAAAATCATTGCGAATTTTTATAGTGTGAAAATCAATGGTAAAAGATTGTTTGAGGATTATGACTTTGATTCTTCATGCAAAATAGAAAGTAAAGACAGCAAAGATGTAGCAAATTACACTTTCAAGTCATATGATTTGCTTTTGAAACAACTTAAAAAATTTTTAGAGAAAATTTTTGGGATTGACGCTAGTGAGACAGTTGATGAAAAGATAGGTCTATATAAGAAATTCTTACAGAAATCATATGAAAAAGGATATTTGAAGAAAAATGACTTTTATGAATTTGCATGGGATATAAATGAAGATAAAGTCCAAGCTATGTATTATAGTTCTGTCATTTCTCAATTTTCAATTAAATTATTTCCTGAAGAAGGTGTGCAATGGAAATTTTTTGAACCTTTAATTACAAATGATTTAAAAAGCAGTGCTAAGTTTGCTCTTGACCATAGTAAATATAATCCAACAGAAGTAAATAAAATATATGTAGAGCTGATTGATTAAAATCAATAATAATTCAAAGAAATACAATTGTCATATTTTTGGAATCAGGCTTATCTATTGAAGAATAGGTAAGCCTTTTTTTATTGGTCCAATCGGTTGTCACTCCACCGTGGAGTGACAATGTTGAAAATTGTTGAGACTTTTGTGTCAGAAATTGAGACGCGCTCAATCAGTTCTTTGACATATTGATAAAAATGTTGCAAAACGAATTAAAGGTCCCTGAATTAAAATACCAATAAAAATATAAAAAAATAATAATATCATGAAAACAACAATTATAAAACATGATGAATTGTACTACTATTTGAGTAGTGGTCATCAAATTCAAATTGGCACAATGCATAATCATTGTGCATTCCCTAATTATATGCTTGACGCATATGGACTCATTAAAAACGGATGTGAGATTACATTCGTAGAAATGAATAGAAATGGTAAAGTAGTGTTATATCCAGATCATCAGCTTTATCACAAAAATAAAGTTCTTGGAAATACAAGTCTTTACACAAAACCACTTACAGAATCCGAAGCAGTCAGTAAAAAGAAGGAATTTTCTCCTTATGCAAAAGTGTCGGAATCTGAAACCCTTGAATATAAATCTTCATTTGCCGAACGTGATAAAATCATCGAGACTATCGTCGCTTTAAGAAACATCAAAAAAGCGGGTACGATAATAGTCGGGGTGGACAACGATGGCAATATAAGAGGAGAAAAGCGAACTGAACAACAACGTATCGATGCTGAAACAGATTTCTTTAATACCATAAGACAAGTCAAATGCAACGTCAAACTTGAAAATTACATTGAGTTCGACTGGCGCGATGACGGAAGAACGTGTCATATCACTGTGAAAAGGGCGTTCGATAATAAGGTAACCTATTTCAAAGACGAACTTATTGTTAGAAGTGGAGCTAGTAACATCACCCTTAAAAGTGAAGATTTTGAAAGATTTATTATTAATTTCTATAATTTAAATTGATTGAAAATGAAAAAATCAAACAAAAAATTTAAATCCTTTATAATGATACCAAAGGATATTATCGAATCTTACAAATCATCTGCAACAGCAACCATTCGCAAAAAAGACTGCCATTACATATCAATAATGGGCAATGTCGTTAAGGATGAAAGAATTGAAGGCGTGGAATATGAAACTATCTACGCAAATGAAATCAGCGACTTTGATCCCAAAAAGATTTTAGTAGTGCTTAAAGAGAGTTACATATTGAAAGCATCTTTCGACAACAACGACAGAGGCGGTCATCAGATGAATGAATTATACATATGCCCAGATGATTTTTGGGGAAATCCTACTTACAGAAACTTATGTAAGATTGCGTTTTATTTAGAAACGTGTGAAGAATACCTAAACTTCGATGACGTTGATTGGAAAGATAAAACGATAAGAGCCAAAGCATGTGACGCCTTTAAAAAACATTTTCAACTTGTTTCAATCCTTCCATTCCCAGGTCTGGCGTTCAACGGTACAAAGACTGATATGAAGACACTTAGAGAATGGATGAAGATTCCTGAAGTAAAGGAGCGCCTTGCCTATTACGTTAAAAAACTGGATCCTCGTGTGATCTATAGCGGTGGCGTTGACTTGGGATTATATTGCAGCTATCCAGATACCTTCGGATGGTTGAAAGGCAGAAAACTCAAGGAACTGAAACAGTACGAAAACAATCTTACCATTCTCGACCAAGAAATCAAGGACGGAGATAAAGACATCTACCCATATGTCATGACACCAGACCATAAGAGATGGATCAATGGCGTTCATCCGGCAAAACGTAATTTGTCAAATGATGATATAAAGAAAATAGCACTAGTGTTATGTCTTATGCTTAATTCATAAGAAAGTTTATCGCAAAGTCTTAAAGTCATACAGAAAAGACTTGAAAAATGTTTAACTTTAAGTGCACATTCTTGTAAAAAGGTACAAGATTGTGCACACTTTTATTAATCTAAATACTAACAATTATGAAAAATAATTTGCCAACTATTGAGAATAGAACAATTGCACAACGAAATATAACAACATTGGATAAGATTTATAATCTTGCCCTGAATGGAATAGGTGGGATATCAGAACCATTGGGAGATTTTGTAAGTGATTATATTTCACGATACGGTCGGACAGAAAAGGCTATCGATAAAATGGTCTCAGCACAAAAATTAAAATTAACAACATCTGGATTTGTGACAGGACTTGGAGGTCTTATAACACTACCAGTTGCAATACCTGCAGACCTGGCAAGTTCGTTATATGTAGAAATGCGAATGATTACTGCTATTGCGTCCTTGAGAGGATACAATATATACTCCGATCAGGTTAAAACATTAGTGTATGTTTGTATGGTTGGGAATGCGCTTGGCGATGTAATAAAACAAGCAGGAATCAAGACCGCAACTCAATTGACCGTCAAAAAACTATTACCCAAACTGACTCGAGAGATTATTGTTAAAATTAACAAAGCAGTAGGTTTCCGAT
>JAZKYG010000099.1:0-1702 GCA_045612025.1 Bacteroidales bacterium | reverse complement strand
AGTCTACAGCGACCTCGACGAATTGTTCGCTAAAGTAAATGAAGCTCGCGCCAACCAAATAGCTCGTTCTTTCGCATACCAAGGCAACGTTGTTGACCTCTGGGAATATGCAGCAGAACACGACATCCAAGTCGACTTAGGTTCTGACCAGACATCATTACACAACCCATTCGCAGGCGGTTACTACCCTGTAGGTTACTCTTTCGAAGAGTCAAAACAAATGATGGCTGAAGCTCCAGAAAAATTCAAAGATGCTGTTTACGCATCATTACGTCGTCATGTTGCAGCTGTCAATAAACTCACAGCTAAAGGCATGTACTTCTTCGACTACGGCAACGCATTCTTATTGGAAAGCAGCCGCGCTGGTGCTGACATCCTCAACGCTGACGGCAAGTTCCGTTATCCTTCATACGTACAAGACATCATGGGTCCTATGTACTTTGACTATGGTTTCGGTACATTCCGTTGGGTTTGTACTTCAGGCAAAGAAGAAGACCTCGCTATCACAGACGAAATCGCTTGCACCGTTCTTGAAGAAATCGCAAAGAACTCACCTGTTGAAATCCAACAACAAATGCGCGACAACATCCAATGGATTAAAGGCGCTCGCGCTAACAAACTCGTCGTTGGTTCACAAGCTCGTATCTTATATGCTGACTGCGAAGGTCGTACAAAGATCGCTGCTGAGTTCAACAAGGCTATCGCCGACGGTCGTCTCTCAGCTCCTGTAGTTTTAGGTAGAGACCACCACGACGTATCAGGTACAGACTCTCCATTCCGCGAAACATCAAATATCTACGACGGTTCATCATTCACAGCTGACATGGCAATCCACAATGTAATCGGTGACGGTTTCAGAGGCGCTACATGGGTAAGTATCCACAATGGCGGCGGCGTTGGCTGGGGTGAAGTTATCAACGGTGGTTTCGGCATGGTACTCGACGGCAGCGATGACGCTGACAGAAGATTACACTCAATGTTACACTGGGACGTCAACAATGGTATCGCTCGTAGAAGCTGGGCAAGAAACGAACCTGCTATGTTCGCTATCAGACGCGCTATGGAAGTAGAGCCAAGACTTAAAGTCACAATGCCTAACTTCGCAGAAGATGAATTGATTAACGACATTATAAAATAAAAATTTTGATTAAGGTTTAAGGCTTAAGGTTTAAGGAAATGTCAAATCACTTTAAACTTTAAACCTTAAACTTTAAACCAAAAGAAATAGCACGATTATTGTATTATTCAAACAATAAATCAAATAGATAAAAAGAAAAATTAAATAATTATTAACCTAAAATTAGAAAAGAAAAATGAAAAAACTTTTACTCTCATTGATAGTTCTGGTTTTCGCAGCACAATTGTCTGCTCAATCATTAGCATTCAAATATGAAGGCGAAACAGTTGAACCAGGAACAACTATCGACATCGTTTCTGACATCAACCCTGCATTTGAAATTCAATTCGACATTCACATCATCAACACAACTGATGCTGATATCAATGTTATTGCTCAAATGGAAAGTGACCCTAGCAACACCACTCAAGATTACTTATGCTGGGGCAACTGCTACTTACCAGGCGTTGTAGAAGCTTCTAACACTGTTGCTGCTGGTGGAGAAGGTATTTTCAACGGACACGTCATGTTCGCTGACGCTAACTGGAACACATTACCTGTAGGTACTACAGCTAAAATAACTTA
>JAZKYG010000098.1:0-2578 GCA_045612025.1 Bacteroidales bacterium | reverse complement strand
AAAACAAATTCTTGCTCAAGAAAACGACTTTATGAAAGCTGGCCAACCATTGTCAGACGGTGCTATCACACCTGCTAACATATTGGCTATCGAAGGTCCAATGAAGGTTCAAGAGTTTATCGTTAATGAAATCCAAGAAGTTTATCGTTCACAAGGTGTAACAATCAATGGTAAACACTTCGAAGTTATCGTACGTCAAATGATGCGTAAAGTTGAAATCGATGATCCAGGTGATACTCGTTTCCTCGAAGGCGAACTCGTCAACAAACTTACATTCCAAGAATGCAATGACGAAATCTTCGGTAAAGTTATCGTTACAGACTGCGGTGATTCAGAAAACCTCGTTAACGGTCAGATGATTACAGTAAGAAAGCTTCGTGATGAAAACTCTATCTTGAAACGTAAAGATAAGAAACTTGTTGAAGCTCGCGACGCTCAACCTGCAACAGCACACCAAGTGTTGCAAGGTATCACAAGAGCAGCTCTTCAAACAGAAAGCTTTATCTCAGCTGCATCATTCCAGGAAACAACAAAAGTCTTGACATTGGCTGCAATCAACGCTAAGTCAGATACTCTCGAAGGAATGAAAGAAAACGTTATCGTTGGTCATAAGATTCCTGCTGGTACAGGTTTACGCGAATATGATGATTTGATCGTCGGCGCTCGCGAAGATTATGAACCAATAATCAGCGAAAGAGAAACTGTAGTTGAAGAATAATACAACAAAATACATTTAAAAATAGGTTGGTTTTTGAAACCGACCTATTTTTTTTGAAGAAAATAAATTATCTTTGTGATTGATTAAAAAATATAATTATGGAAAATAATAACAATAATAAAAATCAGATTAATATTGAGTTATCTGATGAAATCGCAGAAGGCATCTATTCAAATTTGGCAGTCATTGCACATTCTCCAACAGAGTTCGTCGTTGATTTCATAAAGTTGATGCCAGCTTCTCCAAAGGCTAAGGTCAAGTCAAGAATCATATTGACACCACAAAACGCAAAAAGACTTTACAAGGCATTGGCAGAGAATATTAACAAATATGAATCTACACATGGTCCAATAAAAGACGTGAATGAGAAACTGCCTCCATTTACAATGGGCGGTCCTGCTGCACAAGCATAAAAAAAGCTGACTTTAAAGTCAGCTTTTTCTCTTTTTATTACCTTATTATATAAACTCGATATTGTTTTCTTTGGTGTATTTTTCGCAATAGTGGCATTTTAAATTCACCTTGCCGCATTCGTCTTTCATCACCTTGAATTTAGTAGGAACACCTTCTTTGTTTGTAACACAGTTAGGGTTGAAGCATTTTACTATGCTGTCAATATGATCTGGGATTTGAATGCTATGTTTGTTAATTACTTCAAAATCTTTAATCTCAATGAGAGATGCTGTCGGAGCAACTAAAGCAATTTTGTTGATAACTTCTGGTTCAAAGAATTTATCACTGATCTTTATGATTCCTTTTTTGCCATATTTCTTGCTGTCTAAATTTGTTCCGAAGTAAACAGAATTTTTAGAATGTTCGAGATCTAAAATCTTAACGACCTCAAAAACTTTGTTTGCAGGAATATGGTCGATAACAGTTCCGTTTTCAATTGCTGATACTATAAGTTCTTTTCTCTTGTCCATGATGTTTTAATCTTAATGTTAATAAATTTATTTAAGACCAAGTATTGCTGCTATCAAAGCTTGGCGAACAAACAATCCGTTTTGTGCTTGTTGGAAATAATAAGCTTTAGGATTTGCATCAACATCTGTATGAATTTCATTTACACGTGGTAGTGGGTGAAGGATGCGGCAGTTAGGTTTTGAGTTTTCGAGCATCTCATTGCGCAAGATGTAAGCGTTTTTAACTTTTTCGTATTCCAATGGATCTGGGAAACGTTCGCGTTGAACTCTTGTCATGTAAATGATGTCTGAATGAGGAATAACCTCTTCAAGGCTTGTATATTCATGATATTCGAGACCAGCATTCTTGATGTATTGAATTACAGTTTCAGGCATTCTGAGTTCTACTGGAGATACGAAGTTGAACTTTGCCTTGAAGTTGCACATGGCTTGTACGAGACTATGTACTGTACGACCGTATTTCAAGTCACCAACCATAGTGATTTCAAGGTTTTCAAGAGTGCCTTGGGTCTTTCTGATTGAATAAAGGTCTAAGAGACATTGTGTAGGGTGTTGGTTTGCACCGTCACCAGCATTGATGATAGGCACCTTTGATACTTCAGAAGCATAACGTGCTGATCCGTCAACAGGGTTACGCATTACGATAAGGTCAGCATAACTTGCTACCATCATAATTGTGTCTTTCAAAGATTCGCCTTTTTGAAGACTTGTTCCTGCAGTGCTGCTGAAACCTATAACATTACCACCAAGGAGTTGTATTGCGGTTTCAAAACTAAGTCTTGTTCTTGTTGAAGCTTCAAAGAACAAAGAAGCGATAACTCTACCATTTAATAAGTTTTGAAGACGATTTTTTTCAAAGTCTTCAGCTATGTCAAGAATGTGACAGATTTCTTCCGGTGTGTAGTCGTAAATTGAAATCAGGCTACGGTCTTTAAGT
>JAZKYG010000097.1:0-18536 GCA_045612025.1 Bacteroidales bacterium | reverse complement strand
GGTTCCGTGCTACGCACTCCACCACCTGCCTAGAAACTATCGTCCCTAACGGGACTTGTTTTTGTTGTGAATTTTAAAATATAAATAAAAAAAGACAGGTAACTTGGGCTGTTTTGGATGCCCGTTACCTGTCTTTTTTTTTTCGCTCAATTACCAACTATTTTGGGCAACATTACCAAAATAGTTGAGATTTGAGATTCTGAAGTTTAAACTTAATTCTCCGAAGGGTTCACTGGGAATTTCTCCCAGAGTTTATATCTGGTTCCCATTTTATTGACGAGTCTGTTCCACATTTTGCCTGGCATGGTGCTGAGCAGTTCCTTGGCAGTGAATCTTCCAACAAGCCATGTGTTAGCCTTTAACTCATTGCGTAGCTGTCCGCCGTCCCATCCAGCATAACCGACATAGAATCTGACTTCGTGAGGCTTGATGAAGTCCATCTTAATCATAGCCTTGAGCGCATTGATGTTGCCGCTCCAATATAATCCGTTGCTTATCAGATGAGAGTCAGGAATCATTTCGCCTATGGTGTGGATGAAGAAGATACGATCGGTCTCGACAGGCCCGCCAAGATAAACATCAGCCTTGAACTCAGGGAATCCTTGAACTATTTCATTGAATGGTATCGTCAGGCGTTTGTTGAAAATGACGCCGAGACTGCCTTCTTCGTTATGGTCGATGAGGAGGATGACAGAGCGCCTGAAATAAAAATCATTCATAAAAGGCTCGGCAATCAATACGTCTCCAACTGCTGGATTTAACGTATTACTTTGTATCTTAAATAGTTCGTCTTTATTCATGATTTCTTGATTAATTTTAATTATGCATTATGAATTATGCATTATGAATTGTGAATTTTGCTAACTTTGTAAATCAATTTTTTAACGTCATGGCAACTTATTACGACCAAAATAAATATAATTCCCTAAGAGAAGAATATGAATTTTTCCGTTTTCAAAGATACGATTATACTTTGGAAAATGCTGTGCTTTCAGTGAAATTTTATTTCTCTCTTGATGATAAATATTTCTTTACGCCATCTTTTGAAATACCTGAAAGAAAGTTTTATAACTGGTCTAATATGACTAAAAGTCAGTTAGATACGATTCTCTTTAACATAGGAATGATAGAGTTGGTAAGCTATTGGAAACTGGCTTGCCCTAAGAAGGTTTTTATTGCTCCTTTTAAATTGGACGCTGATCAGATTCTTTGGTGGAAGAAATTATATTTCAATGGTTTGGGTGAGTTTTTCTATCTCAACGGAATTAAGGAAAATGTTAATGATTTTATGCAAATCATCTGCGAAAGCGATGCTTCTTGCGAGATGATAGACCTTCCGTTGAAAGAGACTACTTTGGTTCCAATAGGTGGCGGCAAGGATTCTGTCGTGACAGTGGAACTGCTTAAAAATAAGATGCCGATAATTCCATTGATTATCAATCCTCGTGGCGCGACGAAAGAATGTGTTGATGCAGCAGGGTTCTCCTTGGAGCAGACAGCCGTGATAAAGCGTAATCTCGATGCTACTATGTTGAGGATGAATAACGAAGGTTTCTTGAACGGTCATACTCCGTTCTCTGCGATGTTGGCTTTCTACACTCTTTTGATAGGCTTCGCGACAAATGCAAGATATATCGCTCTTTCCAATGAGTCGAGCGCGAATGAACCTACTGTTCTTGATACGGACGTGAATCACCAATATAGCAAGTCGATTGCTTTTGAAAATGACTTCAGAGATTATGTGAAGAAATATATAAGTTCTGAAATTCAATATTTTAGCTTCTTACGTCCAATAAATGAGATTCAGATTGCAAGTCTCTTCGCTAAAAATAAAGATTATTATAAGGTATTTAAAAGCTGCAATGTTGGAAGCAAGACCGACTCTTGGTGCGGCAAATGTCCTAAGTGTCTGTTCACTTATCTGATAATGTCGCCTTTTATTCCTAAAGATGAATTGGTGGATATATTTGGAAATGATTTGTTGAATGACAATGAGTTGTTGCCGATATTGAAACAGTTGAAAGGCGAGGCAGAAGTGAAACCTTTTGAATGTGTGGGAACGGTAGAAGAGGTGAATGCGTGTTTGGATTTTTGTCAACAGACAACGGACAACGGGCAGCAGATTAAGAATTTATTGAATCAGTACGATGAGGTAAATAATCTTCCGAAGCATTTTGAAGCGATATTGAAGGATAACTTGTTTATAAACAATGATTAAGATGATAGATTATATTTGCAGACGATTGGAAGGAAAACGAATCCTCATTGCTGGATTTGGCCGTGAAGGAAAATCGACATTGAGGTTTTTACGGCAATATATGCCAGATGCTATAGTCGGCATCGCTGATAAGAATGAATCTGCTTTTCAAGATGTTGATAAAGAAAGATATAATCTGTTTTATGGCGATGATTATCTGAGAACTGCATCCGACTATGATGTCGTGATAAAGACACCTGGAATATCAGTTAAAGATATTGACATAGATTTTTCCTTGATAAGCTCACAGACGGATTTGTTTTTGGAAGCTTATCATAATCAGGTTATTGGCGTTACAGGAACTAAAGGCAAAAGCACTACATCTTCTTTGATATATCATCTTCTCAAAGAATCCGGAAATGACGTCATCTTGGCAGGTAATATCGGTATACCAATTCTGGATTGCGTATCCGACATAAATAAAAGAACCATAATAGTTTATGAACTCTCGGCTCATCAGCTTCAATTTATAAACAAATCGCCTCGTGTTGGAATTCTCTTGAATGTCTTTGAGGAACATCTTGATCATTTCGGTACTTTTGATAAATATAAAGACGCTAAGGTCAATGTTTTGCGATATATGGATGATTCTGATGTTGCAGTCGTGAATGATGATTTATATCAGTCAACAGTCAACGGTCAACAGTCAACAGTCGCAAAGCATTGCATTGATTTCGTGAATTATAGTCTTGAAAATTATGATATAAATTGGGATGAGATTCCGCTTTTGGGCGAACATAACAAGAAGAATGTGAAAGCAGCTTTATGTGCTTGCAAATCATACGGATTATCGCTTGAAAGTCTTATCCCGCATCTTTATACTTTCAAGTCCTTGGAACATCGTCAGGAATTTGTCGGTGTCTTTAATGGCGTGAAGTTCTTTAATGATAGCATCTCAACAATTCCTCAGGCTACGATAGCGGCCTTGCAGACGATAAAGAATGTTAATTTTCTTTTGCTCGGAGGCTTCGACAGAGGTATCGACTATGAACCTTTAGTGTCGTATCTGAAAGATAATGTCTTGCCTTGCATATTGGTTACGGGTCAGGCTGGGCAGACTATCAAAACTAAGTTGCAAGCTGCTGAATATAAAGGTAATGTCTTGGATTACACAGATATGCAGTCGGCGTTTGATATAATTAGAGAGTTGTCAAAAAATGCTGACGTCTGTCTGCTTTCTCCAGCAGCTGCAAGTTACGACAGATACAAAAACTTTGAAGAAAGAGGTCGTGTTTTTAAAGAATTAGCAAAGAAATTTTAAGAATTATGAACATATTTTTTGGAGAAGATGCTTTTGCTCAGATATCAGCGCTGACAAATAATTACGATAAGTTCTTTATCCTTACAGATGAAAATATTTATGGAATTTATTCGTCCATGATTGCTTCTATATTGCCAGGAAAAGAATGCGTTAAGATCGTGATACCTTCTGGTGAACAAAGTAAAAGCATTGAAAATGTTATGTTTATATGGAATAAACTCCTTGAATGTAAAGCAGGACGCGACTCTCTTCTGATAAATCTTGGAGGTGGAACAATTTCAGATATCGGCGGCTTCGCAGCATCGACTTACAAAAGAGGAATCGATTTCGTCAATGTTCCAACGACTTTGCTTGCAATGATTGACGCTTCCATAGGCGGTAAAAACGGAATAAATTTTAACAATTATAAAAATCAGATCGGATTGTTTTCAGAACCGCAAAGTGTAATAATAAATTCACAATTCTTAAAGACTCTTAACGAAAGAGATATTCTCTCTGGCCTTGCCGAGATGATGAAATATGCATTTGTGGCTGACGCTTCTTTCTTGGATATGGATTCTGATAACTATATGGATTTCATAGAAAAAGCAGCGCTGACAAAAGATGAAATCGTCAGTTTTGATATGAAAGAATCAGGACTTCGTAAGATATTGAATTTCGGTCATACCATAGGTCATGCCTTGGAATCTTATTATCTGGATAAGGAAAACACTCTCACTCATGGAGAGGCTGTTGCGCTCGGAATGTATTCTTCTTTATATCTTTCGGTAAAATATTGCGGATTGGATGAGAAATGGCTGTTCTTCTATGAGATGTGGTTTAAAGGAAATCTTAATCTGTTGAATCTTAATGATTTTGATGTTAATGCGATTTATGACTATATTTCATATGACAAGAAAAACAAAGGCGGCAAACCTCGTTTCGTCTTGATTTCTGCTCCAGAGAAACCAATGATTGACGTTGAAGTGAGCGAGGGTGATATAAAAGATGCAATCTTGATTTTGAAAAATAAATTTTCTGAATAAATGTTGATTTCTGCAAAAAATATTAGTCGAGATAAAAGTCATGTGGTGGAGTTGCCTTTAAGCAAAAGCGAAAGCAACAGAGCCTTGATGATTCTGCATTATGCTAGAACTTTAGAATTTTTGAATTCTAAAACTTTAGAAAATTCTAGAGTTTTAAATTTTAAGAGTTCTAGAATTCTAGAATTATCAGATTCAGATGATACTATTCTTTTGCAGAAACATTTAAATACTATAAATCAATATATTCAAGGTCTGTTGCCCGAAGTCCGAAGTCCGTTGACTTTAGACTGTTATAACGCTGGAACCGTCTTCCGTTTCCTTATGACAGCAGTCTCGAATCTTTGCCTCAGTATCTCAGCATCTCAGCATCTCAGCGTCTTATTAACCGGCAGCGAACGTATGAAAAAACGTCCGATAGATTCCTTGGTAGATGCCTTGAGAAATCTCGGCGTCTCTATAGAATACAAAGAAAGAGAAGGTTATCCTCCTGTTCTGATAGGTTCTACGGATTCCCTTATATCTTCATTGTCAAATTCTTGTGATACGCAGAAACTGTCAATAAGCGTTGAGCAAAGCAGTCAGTTCGCGTCTTCGTTATTGCTCGCTGCACCCTTATGGAAGAACGGTCTGGAACTTCACCTGACGGGAAATCTCTCTTCATTGCCTTATATCGATATGACAATAGATATGATGAGGCAATGTGGAATTGATGTTTCTCGTGACGATAGAGATATAACAGTAAAGCCTGGAATTTATGATGTCGAGAATATAAAAGTAGAACCCGACTGGAGCGCGGCTGCTTTCTGGTATGAGATGGTTTCCTTCTCTGATGATACAGAGATATTGTTGAAAAATCTTGACGTAAATTCTTTGCAAGCAGATGCTGCCGCAATGAAGATGTTCCAATCTCTTGGAGTTGAAACTATTCCGGTAAAAGAAGGAATTGTTCTTAAAAAGGTCAACAGTCAACGGTCAACAGTCAACAGTAATTCATCTGTCGGCTGTCAGTTCAAAGCTCAAAGCTCAGAGTTCAACTTCAAAGATTGCCCTGATTTGTTTCCTGCTGTCATTGCAGCTTGTGCGGGAAATAAGATGAATGCTACATTCACAGGCTTGAGGAATCTTTCTATTAAAGAATCAGACAGAAAACAGGCGATGATGAATGAGTTAATGAAAATTAACGTTTCTTTCGAAGATGTTTCTGATGGTGAACTGAAGATGTTCTGTCCTGATGAACTGCCGTATTTCACTGAAGAAAATCCAATGGTTTTTAACAATTACGAAGATCATCGTATCGCAATGGCGCTTTCAATTCTGTCGATGAAAATAGGAATCGTCTCAATGGAAAATCCCGATGTCGTCTCAAAATCATATCCTGGATTTTTTGACTCAATGTAGAGACGTATCAATGTTTCCTATAAAATAAACACACATTGCTGTGTCTTAAAATAAAAGCAATAATGCTTTAATTGAAAAAAATCTGCAGTCCGTAGTCTGTAGTCTGTAGTCTTTTATTATTTTTGCAAATAATCTTAAAATATTTTAACATAACATTCTAAATTTTGCGAATATGACGATAGATCTTTTTATTTCATGTGTGATGGATCAGTTTTATCCTGAGACTGCTAAGAATGTTATGAAGATTTTGGATGCAGCTTGTGTTGACGTGGAATATAATCCTGAACAGACTTGTTGCGGAAAGTTTGCGTTTACAAGTGGTTTCGTAGAAGAAGCTAAAGAGTTAGGGGAGAAGTTTCTCCGTGATTTCCCCAATGACAGACCTGTCGTCGGCGTGAGTGCGTCATGCATCGGCTATATAAAAACACGTTATCAGGAACTGTTCTACAATACAGCTTCGCATTTGGAATACAAACGTCTTGTGCGAAATATTTACGAGCTGACAGATTTCCTTGTCAATAAAATCAATGTCGTGAACTTTGGCGCGGAGTTTAACCATAAGGTTGTCTATCAAGATACCTGCTGTTCTTTGCGTGAGCTTGGTCTGAAAGACGAAGGCCGTAAGTTGTTATCTAATGTCAAAGGCCTTGAACTCGTTGAGATGCAGCGTCCTGAAATATGCTGCGGTTTCGGAGGCGGTTTCTTCTCGATTCAGCATGAAGCTATCTCTGTCGCTATGGCGGAGAGAAAGATAAAAGACGCTATGTCTACAGGCGCGGAATATATCGTTACAAATGACATCTCATGTCTTATGCAACTCGACAGCTGCATCAAAAAACAGAAGTTCGACATACAAGTCGTGCATATCGCCGATATCCTCGCTCATGGAATCTGATTAGTTGAGTTTTAAACATAAAAAAAGAGCCAATTGACAATTGGCTCTTTTTTAATTATGCATTGTGCATTATGCATTATGAATTACTTAAGACCGTGTTTCTTCAAGAATGGCTCGTTGCTTGGTTCTTGACCGCGGAACTTCATGTATTGTACCATGCCTTCATCGTTGCCGCATTCTTGCAAGCAGTGTTGTCTGAATTTAGCAGCTAACTCTGGGTTGAACAAGTCGCCTGATTCTTTGAAGTAGTTGAAAGCGTCTGAGTCTAAAACTGCTGCCCAGTAATATACATAGTAACCAGCTGAATAACCGCCAGCGAAGATGTGAGAGTAATATGTACTTCTGTAACGTGGGTAAATCTCGTTGATCAAACCGATTTCATCCATCTTGGCTTTTTCAAATGCTGCTACGTCGAAGTTGTCGTTTACTTCAGTTAACTTGTGATATTCCATATCTAAGATAGCGGCAGCGATGAATTCTGTTGTTGAGAATCCTTGGTTGAACAAACCGCTGTTTTCTAATTTTGTGATGATTTCTTCTGGAATGACTTCGCCTGTTTGCCAGTGTTTTGCATACATTCTCAATACCTCAGGATCGCCAGCCCAGTTTTCCATTACTTGTGATGGAAGTTCAACGAAGTCGCGAGGAACGTTGCCGCATGTTCTGCTGTATTTGCCGTCAGAGAACAGAGCGTGTAAGCCGTGACCGAATTCATGCCATAATGTCTCTGTTTCGTCCCAGCTGAGGAGGGTAGGAGTGTCGCCTGTTGGAGCTGAGTAGTTCAACACCAATGATACGAGTGGAGAAATCTTGTTGCCGTTGATATCGTATCCAGCTTCGCGGAAGCTTGTGCACCATGCACCGCCACTCTTGCTGTCGCGTGTGAAATAGTCTAAGTATAAGATGCCGATGTAAGAACCGTCTTGTTCTTTTACTTCCCATGTCTCAACGCCTTCGAAATATACAGGAAGGTCGTGGCGTTGTTCAAATGTGACGCCGTATAATTTGTTAGCGACCATAAACATACCATCACGTACGTTGTTCAATGAGAGGTAAGGCTTCAATTCGTTTTCGTCGAAGTTGTATTTTTCTTTACGAACTTTCTCTGCGTAATACCACCAGTCCCATGATTCTAAGTCGAAGCCAGCGATCTTTTCCATTTCCTTAAGTTCTTCTTTAGCGACTTTCACAGCAGGTTCAAATAATTCTGCTAAGAATGTGTCGACTGTTGGAACTGTCTTGGCCATATTGTTTTCCAATACGTAAGAAGCATAGTCTTTATAACCGAGGAGTTGTGCTTTTTGAACGCGGAGGTTCGACATCTCAGCAATCAATGCTTTGTTGTCGTTAGCGTTGCCGTTGTTGCCGCGCATGACGTAACCCATGTAAATCTTTTCGCGTAAGTCGCGGTTGTCAGCATATTGAAGGAATGGGATGAGACTTGGCTTTGACAATGTGAAGACCCATTTGCCTTCCATGCCGTCTTTCTTTGCCTGTGCTGCAGCGGCATCGATGCTTGACTGTGGAAGTCCGCTCAAGTCGGCTTCGTTGTCAACGACGAGTTTGAATGCTGCGTTTTCAGCGAGGAGGTTGTTTCCGAAATCATTGCTTAATTTTGCAAGCTTGCCGTTGATTTCTTTCAAGGCTGCCTTGTCGGCGTCGTTCAAACCAGCGCCGTTGCGGATGAAGTCGGCGTAATATTTCTCAACGACACGGATTTGTTGGTCGTCGAGATTCATGTTGTGACGGTTGTCATAAACGAATTTGACCTTGTCAAAGAGAAGTGGATTCATTGAAATCTCGTCGCTGTGAGCTGAGAGCTTTGGCAATATCTCAGCAGCGATTTGTTGCATTTCGTCGTTTGACATACATTCTGTGAGATTCATGAAAATGTTGGCGACTTTGTTCAATAACTCGCCAGATTTGTCGTAAGCCAAGATTGTGTTCTGGAAATCAGGCACAGCTCTGTTCTTGATGATGAAATCGACTTCTGCCTTTTGTTGTTTCATGCCTTCTTCAAAAGCAGGAAGATAGTGCTCTGTCTTGATCTTGTCGAAAGCTGGAACTTCGTAAGGTGTTCCGTAATCTGACAAGAATGGGTTTTCTGTAGCGGCTTGTTCTTTATTAGTGCAAGACGCCAATGTCATGATGCTTAATGCAATCACACTTAAGAATTTTCTGTTCATATTAATAATGTATTAGTTTTCAAATGATGTGCAAAGTTAATAAAAATAGTCAATGGACAACAGACAACGGACAACAGTTTTTTTAAGGTTGATTTGTACATTGTTTGATTCTTTTTTGTTTTGATATAGTTTTTGCTTTGATACGTTGAAAGTTTAATTTTTTTAATGAAAATATCTTGACAAATATAAAAATGTGTTATATTTTTGTGATATCAAAATAATATTAAAATAAAGTTTGAAAGTCTTAAAAAATAACAATTATGGAAACAAAAGAAAAAGAATTTAAAGGTTTAGTTATCAATGGTTTTGTAGCATTGGTTTTATTCTTGGCATTGACTGCGTTATCTGTTTATGGTATCGTATATTTTGCTAATCATCCAAATACGACAGGTATTGTCCTATGTATTGTTGCAGCTTGTTTTTTCTTAATATGTTTGTTCGGTCTGAGAATGCAGGAACCTAATGAAGCTATGGCGATGTTGTTCTTCGGTAACTATCGTGGTACTTTCAAGAAGACAGGTTTCTATTGGGTTAACTTCTTGCTTTCTTCAAAGAGAGTTTCTCTCCGTGCTCGTAACCTCAATGTCGATCCAATCAAGGTTAATGATAAGACCGGTAATCCTATTATGATTGGTCAAATCTTGGTTTGGAAGTTGAAAGACACATATAAGGCGATGTTTGAAATCGACTCACAGACAATGGCTGGCGGTGCTAACGGTCAGGTCGGTGTTACTGTCTCTGGAAGAATGAAGGCTTTTGAAAGTTTCGTCAGAGTGCAAAGTGACGCTGCTTTGAGAGAAGTAGCTGGCATGTTCGCTTACGATGATAATGATGACACTAAAAACAACGAGTTGACATTACGTTCTGGCGGTGCTGAAATCAATGATATTTTGTTAAAGAAATTAAATGACCGTCTCGAGATGTCTGGTCTTGAAGTCGTTGAAGCAAGAATCAATTATTTGGCTTATTCTCCAGAAATCGCTGCGGTCATGTTGCGTCGTCAACAAGCCGCTGCTATCATCGCAGCGCGTGAGAAGATAGTAGAAGGCGCTGTCACAATGGTGAAGATGGCCCTCGACAAACTCAGCGAAGAGGAAATCGTGGAACTCGACAACGAAAAGAAAGCCGCTATGGTAAGCAACCTCCTCGTGGTCCTCTGCGCCGACGAATCAGCACAGCCTGTTGTTAATACAGGAACGCTTTATCAATAATTATTTCGTAGAGACGTATCAATGACACAATGGAAAATAAACAATATGTCATTGCTGCGTCTCTGGATCTAAACATTCAATTGCTGCCTCTCTCAAGAAATAACAATTAAAAACAATATAATTATGACAACGATATATATAGTCTTAGGCATTGTGGTGTTATTCGTCATCTTGGCCTTCATAAAGGAAAAAATCATCGTCTATGAAGATGGAATAAAAATCAAGGATTTGATGTATCCTCTGACAATTCCCAACGATACTATCGTCTCGATAAATATGATTGATAGACTTCCGCTTTTGATATATCGTACCAATGGAACAGGAATTGGACCAATACAGAAAGGTTATTTCACTGTGAAGAATTCTTCTCTGGAACATTCTGAAAACGCTACTCTTTATATCAGAAATAAAAATGCTAGTGCGATAGAGATTAGGACTGTCAATGGTTTAGTCTATATAAATCAGAAGAACGACGAATTGACTCAATATCTTTTTGATGAGATGAAAAACACTGTTAAGATTCTTAAAGAAAATGAGTTGAATCTTAATGCTAAGCGTCCAAGAACTTACAGAAGCGTCATCGTTATTGCGGTGTTTTTCGTGGTCTTGCTTGCGCCAACTTTATTCATGAATTATAGCAATGAAGTTGTCGTTACAGACGATGCCATTGAAATAAAAGATGAATATGCAATGACTATCCCTGTCTCTGATATTGATACTGTCATGCTTATTGAAAAACTTCCTCCGATAAAGACTAAAACCAACGGCATTTCTACAAGGAAAGTCAATATCGGTATATTCAAGATGAGTGACGGTAACAAATGTCGTCTTTATATCAATAAGGATGTTCCTTTGTTTGTTGAGATAAAATGTCAACAGACAACAGACAACGGACAACAGACATTGGTTTTCATAAACAGAAAAACAGTTGAAGATACTAAAGCGTTATACGAAGAAATTTTTAATTCAATTAGGAATTAGGAGTTAGAAATAGAATTTATAAATTGGACAAAGACAAAACCGTTGACTGTTGTCTGTTGTCCGTTGACTTAAAAACTATGAAAAAAGCAATTAAATATTCAATAATACTCTGCGTGATAAGCTGGATTTATGCTGCAATCATGATTTTTGGATTGGATGTTAAAAATCCTGCAGATAATCCGATGAAATATACGGTATTGGCTTCTTTGTATATGCTGCTGCCATTGATGACGGCGGTTGTGCTTCAAAAGGTCGATAAAGAAAAATTAATATCGACGGGATTGCTGCGCTTTAAGATAAGCTGGTCGTGGCTCGTTGCATGGCTGCTTCCTGTTGTCTTGGTTTTATTGACAATTTTTGTTAACACTCTTTTGCCAGGCGTTGAGATAAACACTGACCTGTCATCAGTGGTGCCGGTGGATTCTGTTCCAGAAGAACAAAAAGAAATGTTAAATGTATTTCTCAATCCTGCTGTTATGGTTGCAATTACGATAATAAGCGGATTGTTCGCAGGCGTTACCGTTAATGCTATATTTGCCTTTGGTGAAGAATATGGCTGGCGTAATTATCTCGTTTCAGCATTGAAAGAAAAGAAATTCATCTGTGCTTCTATCTTCATCGGAATCGTCTGGGGATTATGGCATTTCCCTTTGATTTTGTTAGGCCATAATTATCCTCAGCATTCTGTTGCAGGAGTATTTATGATGGTTGTATTCTGTGTGTTGGCTTCGTTTATCGAGACTTATTTCGTGCTAAAGACTAAGTCTGTCTTCCCAGCGGCGATATTTCATGGAACGATAAACGCTGTAGCAGGACTGAATGTCATTTTGGTGAAAGGCGGAAATGATTTGCTGAATGGTCTTACTGGTTTGTCAGGATTTGTCGTGATTACGATTGCCATAGCTGTGATTTACGTTTTCGACAAATACGTTTTGAAAGACAATATATTTTCTAAAACGATAGGGGAGGTTATGGAAAATGTCGAAGGATAAGGAAAATTCAACTAAGAACTTCGCCTTGCGTCTCGATGCCAAGACTATGGAAGCTGTCGAGAAATGGGCGGCCGATGAGTTCCGTTCTGTCAACGGACAGATACAATGGATTATAAACGAGGCGTTGAAGAAAAATAAAAGAATTTGACTAAGGCTTTGGGCTGTTGAGCTAAGAACTTTTTATGAACTATAGTTTAAAAAAGTTCAAAAGTCTTAGTTCAAAAGCCTTAGTTTAAGCTTAAAACTCCACCCATTCCCAGTCTGCCTCTAATACGTTTCTGCGTTCGGTACAGTCGTCGTTCTTGCAGCTGAGACTTATGTTTTTCTTGTAGAATATGATTCTATAGACACCGTCGTCTTCGCATTCGTTGCCGTCGCTGATGAAAGTGATGAGGTTGTTCTCGATGAGGTAGTTGCCAGTCATAGGTCTGCCTGCATCGACATTGGAGAAGTCGATGCGATATCCGTATTCGTCTATGGTTATGAATGCGCCTTGCTCTGAGCTTAGCCAGCATCCGCTCAAGGTCTTCAATTCATTAGATTCTTTTATCTCTTTAGTGTCGGCGCTTTCCTTTTTCGTTTCTTGTTTTTGAGGAGCGCTGGTCTCAGTCTTGGTTTCTGTTTTTTCTGTCGTTTTTTCTACATTTTTAACATCTTCTTTCTTTGCGACGGTTTCGGTTTTTGCCCCCTCGCTTTCGTTTTTGGCATTTGTCTTGTCGATGTTAAAATTATTTAAGGTGAAGAATATGGCAGTAGCGACAAGAGATAACGCTAATATTACCAGAATCAGTTTGGTGAAAAAGCCAGTGTTTCCGCTGTTTTTCTTACCTTTTGCGCCTTTTTTTTGTTTTCCTTTTTTCTTGCCTTTTTGTGCTGTTGCCATGATAAATTTATTTTGACGCAAGTTTAAGAAAAAAACTAAAATGAAAGGATAATTTTATTAAATTTGCCACCAAATTATTCAATATGCAAGAATCAATATTAATTTTACATTTTGGCTCACAACTAACACAGCTTATAGGACGTCGTCTTCCTGAGATGAACGTTTATTGTGAGATCCATCCTTATAACAAGATTCCGGAATTGACACCTGATATTAAAGGTGTGATTTTGAGCGGAAGCCCTTTCTCAGTCAGAGACGAGAAAGCACCATATGTAGATTTGTCGAACATAAAAGGTAAGATGCCTCTCCTCGGAATTTGCTACGGTTCACAATTTATGGCTCATCATTTCGGTGGTGAAGTCAATGGTTCTATAGCAAGAGAATACGGTCGTGCATCTCTTACTATCGTTGACGAATCTTGTCCTTTATTTGAAGGCGTTAATAAAGTAAATCAAGTGTGGATGTCACACGGCGACACAATCGCTCATTTGCCAGAAAACGCTCGCGTTATCGCAAGTACAGAAGATGTTGTCAATGCAGCATATAGAATTGATGGCGAAGAAACATACGCTGTTCAGTTCCACCCAGAAGTATCACACTCATTGGAAGGTTCAAAGATGATTGAAAACTTTGCAAAACGTATCTGCGGCTGCAAAGGCGACTGGACTCCAAGCTCTTTCGTTGACAATATCGTTGAAGAACTCAAACAACAGCTCGGTGACGACAAAGTTATCTTAGGTCTTTCAGGCGGCGTTGACAGTACAGTTGCTGCTGTATTGTTGAACAAGGCTATAGGTTCAAACTTGCATTGTATCTTCGTTGATAACGGTCTCTTGAGAAAGAACGAGTTTGAAGATGTTATGGAATCTTACAAAGACTTAGGTCTTAATGTTATCGGCGTAAATGCTGGCGAGTTGTTCTTAAGCAAACTCAAAGACGTTACAGATCCAGAGTTGAAACGTAAGGCCATCGGCGCAACATTCATCGAAGTGTTTGAAGCTGAAGCAAAGAAAATCAAAGGCGCAAACTGGTTGGCACAAGGTACTATCTATCCAGACGTTATCGAGAGCGCTGGCATCGAAGGTGCTACATGCAAGATCAAGTCACACCACAATGTAGGCGGTCTTCCAGAAAAGATGAACCTTAAGATCGTTGAACCATTACGCGCATTGTTCAAAGACGAAGTGCGTCGCGTAGGTCGCGCTTTGGGTATCAAGAAAGAACTCATCGGCCGTCATCCTTTCCCAGGACCAAGCTTGGCAATCCGCCTCTTAGGTGCTGTCACAGAAGATAAATTACGTATCCTCCGCGATGCTGACGAAGTATATATCTCATCATTGAGAAACTGGAAATGTGAGTTGCCTCACGCTTCATTTCCAAATGAAATGGCAGACAACCTTTACGACAGCATCTGGCAAGCAGGAGCAATCCTTCTTCCATGTAAGAGCGTCGGCGTGATGGGTGACGAACGTAGCTATGAATATACAATAGCTCTCCGCGCCGTTATCTCAACAGACGGTATGTCAGCAGACTGGGTACATCTCCCATACGAATTCCTTGCAAAGGTATCAAACGATATCATCAATAAAGTAAGAGGCGTTAACAGAGTATGCTACGACATCAGCTCTAAGGCACCAGCGCCAATTGAATGGGAATAATCAATGCATAATTCATAATTCTAGAGACCTGTCAGCGTGACATCAAATAATATACGTTGACACGTCTTGAATATTTAGAAAACAGCTCGGGACTCATTGCTCACAGCTCATTGCAAAAAAAATAAATAAATAATAATAACCACATCAACCGTTGACTGTCGTCAGTTGACTGTTGACCTAAAAAATCATTAAAGAGAAAAATTATGAAAACAATTAACTGGAAAAAAGAAGCGCTTGCTTACTTCTATCTCATTTTCGGTAGTTTGTTGTTCGCTATTGGCGACATCTTATTTGTTAACCCTTACATCTTGGCTCCTGGTGGAACATACGGTCTCTCAAACGTATTGAACACAGTATGGCCTTGGAAGGTATCTCTCTATGCTATCTGCATGGACATTCCATTGTTGATAATCGGTACTTTAATCCTCGGACCTAAATTCGGCGTTAAGACAATCATCTCAACAGTCTTGATTTTCGGTTTCACATTCCTTATTGAAGAGTTTATTGGCTACGCTCCAATTATTCATAATGGTTTCATTGAAAATCCAACAACTGTTAACCCAGAATGGTTACAAATCCCTCATAGCGAAGGCTTATACTTCATCCCAGATTACTTCTTGAATACATTGGTATCAGGTGGTATCTATGGTTTGGCTATCGGTCTCATCTTCAAGTCTGGCGCAACATCAGGTGGTAGCGATATCATCTCAATGATCCTCCATAAATATACTAAGATATCTCTCGGTACATTGGTTATGATCGTTGACTCAATCATCACTCTCACAACATTAATCGCTGAACCACAATTACGTCTTCCAGTTTATTCAATCTTGGTTATCTTCATCGAAGGTAAAATCATCGACCTCGTCGTTGACGGATTCAACAGCTACAAGACAGCATTCATCGTTACAGACAAAGCTGAAGAAGTTCGCGACCTTATCGTTAAAGACATCAACCGCGGAGGTACATGCTTCTTCGGTAAAGGTTTATACAAAGGCGTTGATCGCAAGATGATCTACGTTACATTGACACGTCCTGAACTCGTCAAGTTGCAGTCAGCATTGAAAGACATCGATCCTGATGCATTCTTGAACGTTGTTTCAAGTACAGAAATTATGGGCAAAGGCTTCAAACCACTTGCTGAATAATATAAAATCAATATGTAGAGACGTCATGATATAATGGCGTCTCTATGTTTTTTTTTTGAACTAAGAATTTTGAGCCTTAAACTTTAAACTGAAAATAAAATGAGCAATTCTAAAACTTTTTTAACATTCTTGTTTTTGTGTTTCATCACATTGTGTCATTCACCTAAGTTGAATGCGCAAGAATCATTGAAATCTCAAATCGTAACGGAATATGATGGCAAGCCTTATTATATTCATACGGTTCAGAAGAAACAGTCGTTGAAAGACATTGCAGAGCTTTATGATGTTACGGTATATGAGATACTTAAAGAAAACAAGGATACCAAACATAGTGTTAAAGCTGGTGAATTGCTTAGAATTCCATATAGACCAAAAGAAGAAGTTACCTTTGTAGAAGAAGTTGCCGTTGATACCATAATGGCGAACGACACTACAGGATATGTCGAAGGATATATCCTTCCAACATTTGATTCTGAGAGATTATATAAGGTGGCGTTGATGATGCCTTTATATCTTGAACAGGTCAATGATGAATTTATGGAGACGGAAGTCTCAAACAAGCAGCTGCTTGCAAAACCATTCTCATATCTTCATTTTTATGAGGGCTTTATGATTGCCGTAGATTCTATGGTGAGTCAGTATGACATGAAACTCGATCTTAAGGTTTACGACGTTGATCAAGATACAAACAAGGTCATAGCAGCGATAAGCGACACTTGGCTGCTGAATGCGGATGTGATAGTAGGACCATTCCATGTAAAGGCTTTTGAAAGAGTGATGACTTTTGCTGCGGAAAATGATATTCTTATAGTTAATCCTATGACGAACAGAGATGACCTTGTTGTGGGAAATAGAAACGTTGTTAAGGTAAAGCCATCTTATCGCTATCAGATGCATAATCTAGAATCTCTCATCAGAGATAAGTACACCGACAATAATGTATTTATCTTTGCTGAAGACACGAACAGCATGGATTATGTTACAATGATAGAAGATGTTGCGCAAAGAAGTATCAATCCTTATTCATTGGTGCCAAATAAGCATATTAAAAAAGTTGTAAAGAAACATCAGGATGCTTGGCAGATAGAAGAAGTGGAGTTTAATGAAAATGAATATCAGTCAGATAATGTTATACTTGATGTCGCTTTGATAAACCAAAATCCTGATGACAGCACTAAGTTGAGGAATCAGATTATGTCGTTCAACTATTCTGTAGATAGTTTGAATGAAGTGAAGAAGATCGCTTCATCAATACGTCAGAATCTTTTCATCGTTTATGGCGAGAATAAGGTGTTTGCAACAGAGATATTAAATAAAATCAACATACTTTCAGGAGAATATCCGTCAAAACTCATCGCGCTTCCAGACTGGTCTAAATTCGACAGACTTTTCAATGAGAATCTGATGAAGTTGAATACGGTGTTTTTCGATGATGATTACACTGACTATGATACATACAGCGTCGGTAATTTTATCTGTAAGTTTAGAAATAGCTATGGCACAGAGCCTAAGGATATCGCATATCATGGCTTTAATATTGGATGGTATTTCTTGAATGCCTTGATGAATTACGGAGATAATATTAATATAGGTATAGAAACATATAATATACCTTTATTAAATACTAGATATTCTTTCGAAAGAAGCAGGTATGAAGATGGCGTTGAAAATGCATATTGGAATGTCTATCAGTATAGAAATTATGAGAAAAATCTATTGCAGTGTGAATAAGATATTGTCATTTCTTGTGATAATCGTTGTCCTTGTCTCTTGTTCTGATAAAAAGGAGAAGGATGTTGTTCGTTCGTATTGGGACAATGGAAATCTCAAGTCGGAGTTGAGATACAAGGATGGCAAGCTTAACGGCGACTGTTTCTGGTACTTCTCTAATGGCAGGCCGGATATGAAGGCCCATTATGACATGAATGTCATGGAAGGAGAGGTTTTGAGATGGTACGAGAATGGTAATATTCAGTCTAGATATTACATAAAGAAGGACCAGTATGACAGCATTTTCGAATCGTATAATGTCTTTGGCAATTTGGTCAAGATAGAACATTATAAAGAAGGTGTCCTTCATGGTGAGTACAAACAATGGTATGATAGCGGGAAACTTTTCATGGAAGGCGCATATAATGAAGGCATGCTTCATGGAAAATGGATGGTGTATTATGAAGGTGGTGCTGTGGGTTCTGTCGCTACGTACGAAAATGGTGCTGGATTGCAGAAAGGATATTCTCCTGATGGAACTCTGATAACAGAGATAAATTATAAGGATAATGTTAGGGATGGCAATGAAATCCAATACAATAGAGACGGTTCGGTGAAGGAAATACTAGTGTGGGATTCGGGGGAATTTGTGAAAACAATTAACAAATAATGATAATTTTTTTTAATAAAAAATATTTATCTAAATATTTGGTAATTGTTAATTAAAAACATTACCTTTGCGGAACAAATAAAAGATAAATTAACATTAGTTTTTAACCTTAATAAAAAATAAAAGTAATGAACGTACAAACCATTATGACAAACTTGGAAGCTAAGCATCCAGGTGAAAAAGAGTACTTACAAGCAGTTCGCGAAGTTTTGGAATCAGTTGAACACGTTTACAACCAACATCCAGAATTCGAAAAAGCAA
>JAZKYG010000096.1:0-2909 GCA_045612025.1 Bacteroidales bacterium | reverse complement strand
TTCGCTTTCGTACAACGTTGCACAACAAACGACGTTGCTGCTTTGACAGACGGTAAAGTTCAATATACATGCTTGCCAAACGGCAAAGGCGGTATCGTTGACGATATGTTAGTCTACCGCGTTGCTGAAGACGAATACTTCATGGTTCCTAATGCAGCAAACATCGACAAAGACTGGGCTTGGATGGCAGCAGTAGCAGAAGAAATGGGCATGGAACTCGGCGTTGAATTCATCAACGAGAGCGACCAATGGTCACAACTCGCAGTTCAAGGTCCTTTGGCTTTGAAAGCTATGCAAAAACTCACAGCAACAACTGTTGAAGACATGGAATACTACACATTCAAAATTTTAGAATTTGCTGGTGTAAAAGACGTTATCTTCTCAACAACAGGTTATACTGGTTCAGGCGGTTGCGAAATCTACATGCCAAACGACGCTGCTATCGAAATCTACAAGAAAGTTCTTGAAGCCGGCGCTGAATTCGGCATTAAACCAGCAGGTTTAGGTTCACGCGACACATTACGTCTTGAAATGGGATTCTGCTTATACGGCAACGACATCTGCGACACAACATCACCAATCGAAGCAGGTTTGGCTTGGATCACAAAATTCGTTGACGGCAACGACTTCATCGACAGAGAATATAACGAAAAACAAAAGACAGAAGGCGTTACACGTCAATTACGCGCTTTCGAAGTAACAGGTAAAGGTATCGCTCGCCACGGTTACGAAATCTGCGACGCAGAAGGCAATGTAATCGGCGAAGTTACTTCAGGTACAATGGGACCATCTGTAAAGAAAGCTATCGGTATGGGTTATGTAGCAAAATCACACTGCAAATTCGGCAACGAAATTTTCATCAAAGTGAGAGAAAAACTCATCCCTGCTACAATCGTAAAACTTCCTTTCTACAAAGGTGAATAATACAAAAAATCAAATATTTCTAAGAGGGTTCATTTCTGAACCCTCTTTTTTTTAAAAAAAGTCTTTGGTCTTTAGCCTTTAGTCTTTAGTCTTTTTATATCTTTGCAAAAAAAATGCGATGGATCCAGCTTTACTCATTTTAACATTAGGCACATTAGTGTTTGCTGCACACTGGTTTGCTGAAATATTCAGCAGAAAAAGAATACCTGACGTATTACTGCTTATGTTCATAGGTATTGCTATCGGACCTTTATTCAAAATCGTTGATGCTGAAAGACTAAGCACAATAGGCAACATCTTCGGACAGCTGACACTTGTAATCCTTTTGTTTGAAAGCGGAACGGAACTATCATTCAAGACATTAGCCGACTCCATCAAAGACACAGTATCTCTTACAATAGTGAATTTCATATTTACTATGACAGCTGTAGGATTGTGCGGATGGTTAGTCTTAGGCATGAATCCTGGCATCAGTTTCATGTTAGGCGCAGCCTTAGGAGGTTCATCATCAGCAGTGGCAATTCCTCTGGTAAAACAAATCAGCATAGGAGAGAAAAGCAAGACCATATTAATATTAGAGTCTGCATTCAGCGCGATTTTATGTATCGTCGTGACATTGGCGATATTCGAATCATATAAATACGGAGAATTCAGAGTCGGCATCATATTCGGGCAAGTGTTCTCTTCATTCTTGCTGGCATCATTCATAGGCGTAATAGGTTCCATATTCTGGTCTATGGTCTTGGATAAGGTTAGAACCATCAACAACTCAATCTTTACCACACCTGCTTTCGTTTTCATCATATACGGCATCAACGAACTGTTAGGTTATAGTGGCATCATCTCTGCCTTAGCATTCGGAATAGGACTTGCCAATATGGAGATTATCCACGACAAATGGCTGAAGAAATTCTCCGACAGGAAACCAACCCTGCTCAACCCTACTGAAAAGACATTGTTCAGCGAGCTTGTATTCTTGATGAAGACCTTCTTCTTCGTCTATGTCGGCATATCAATAAAATTTGACAGTTTCATCTCATTATTAATAGGACTTGGCATTTCATTCATGCTGATAATATTAAGAATATATGTTGTGAGAGTATCGCTGCCTTCTAACATCAAAGGCATCAACAAAAAAGACAGAGCCTTCTTGTCTATGATGATTCCTAGAGGTCTGGCCGCTGCAGTTCTTGCAACAATGATTTCACAATCTCAACTCGCAGGTTCAGAAAGAGTGAGCAACATAGTTTTCTCCGTAATATTCTTCACCATCATATTCACGTCAGCATTAGTGCCATTACTTGAAAAATCGGATAAGTTCAGAGAATTTTACACTAAAGTAATAAACTTCCCTAACTTCAAAAAGAAAAACGAGGTAGAAAACTCCGAAGATGCTGAAGACAACAACGACACCGTTACCAAAGCATCACAAGACATCAACGATGAGAAAACATACATCAATGACGATGAAGATGTCCCAAATATCTTTTTATAAATCGCATAGTTTATAGTGTATAGTTTACAGTAGTTTGAGAGTATTGGAGCAATATAACGACGAAGTTTGTTTGTTTTACCGACAAAAAATTAAAAACAAAGTTTTATAAAATTATAAATCAACAAGTTATCTACAAAGATTATTATTTTTAAAAAATTATTAAAAAAAGTTTTTTCAAACAAAAAAAATAGTATCTTTGCAGTCCGAAAAGAAAGAAGATAAATAATAAAAGATATGTATTTAACTGCAGAAAAGAAATCAGAATTTTTCAGTGCATACGGTAAAAATGCACAAGACACAGGTTCAGCAGAAGGACAAATTGCATTGTTCACATTCAGAATCAAGCATTTAACAGAACACATGAAGCAAAACAAGAAAGACGTTGCTACAATGCGTTCATTAGTAAGTCTCGTAGGTAAAAGAAGAAGACTTCTTGATTACTTAAAACGTAAAGATATTGAAAGATATCGTACTATCATCAAAGAATTAG
>JAZKYG010000095.1:0-8781 GCA_045612025.1 Bacteroidales bacterium | reverse complement strand
AGTCCTTTGGTTTCATTTTTTTAATTTGTTATAATTCAAATTTTTCACCTCTTTTCATACGTTCGCGGAATTCTGCGGCTGCAGTGTACATGACGTCGCTGCTGGAATTGATAGCAGTCTCAACAGAATCTTGAACAACACCAATGATAAATCCTACTCCAACGACCTGCATCGCTATATCGTTGCTGATGCCAAAGAGTGAGCATGCCATAGGGATGAGCAAGAGAGAACCGCCGGCAACACCAGAAGCTCCACATGCTGCCAATGCAGCGATAACACTGAGAACCAAAGCACTTCCCAAGGTCACTTCAATACCCATAGTATGACATGTGGCAAGAGTCATAACTGTAATGGTAACTGCTGCACCATCCATATTTACAATACTGCCAAGAGGAATACATACCGAATAGAAATTTTCATCCAATCCCATGCGTTTACATAACTCCATGTTTACAGGAATATTAGCTGCCGATGAACGTGTAAAGAAAGCACTGACAGCACTCTCTTTCAAACATCTAAGTACCAAAGGATACGGGTTACGATGAAGCATTATGGCAATAATGAGTGGGTTGATGACCAAAGCCATTGTCAACATACAACCTACGAGTACCAACAAAAGTCTTCCGTATGTGGTAAATATTTCCAAGCCACTTTGCGACACTGTTGTATAGACCAAACCGAGAATACCGAATGGTGCACATTGGATGACCCAAGCCACCACCTTTGAAATAGAGTTTGCCCATTGACGCAAATTACTTATAGTCGTTTCATTAGCGACAGATTTAAGAGCCAATCCAACAATCACAGCCCAGAAGAGGATGCTCAAATAGTTGGCATTCGCTATTGCTGTGATAGGGTTTGTAATGACACCTTTTACAATGTTACCGAATATATCGGAGAGTTTACCTGGAGCGGAACTGGCAACACCTTCCACGTTGGCAAGCGCGATAGACGTAGGGAACAGCATACTTGCAAACACAGCCAACACAGCGGCGATGAGAGTAGTGAGCATATAACGCAAGATTACTATACGGAAACGACCGTCTAAGCCGCCGCGTGCTGTTGCTATCGACGAAGCCACCAACACTGCCACCAATATTGGAGCAATGCCTTTGAGCGCGCCTACAAATAAGTCGCCCAACATAGAGATGATACTAACACCTGGCAAGAAAATCGCCAAGACAGCACCAATGATTATACCGAATAGTATACGAAGCATGAGATTACTCTGCTGCCATGATTGAAGAACATATTTTAATGATTTCATAACTTATTGTTTCTATTATTTTTAATTATGAATTATAAATTAACGTGAGTCGATATAAAATAATTCATTAAAAATGAATAACATAACGATATTTTTTGTATCTTTAAAGTGCAAACAAAAGAACAAAGCGTTATGTTTTCCGACAACAAAGTTATTGAAATTTTCTATATGGCAGACGATTTCTGCATTTTTTTAATGAAACAGTAAAAAAACATTCCGCTGCGCTCCATCACCTGCCTATGCTCTGTCACCCTTTCAGGGTTATTTTCTCAATTAAATAATAACCACTTGATTATATAATAATTCTTATATCGAACTCACGTTATAATATGTCGGCATAGGCGGAAGCTATATGATTTTACATCATCCGTCTCCAAAAAAAAAGGCGTTACCCCTATTTTTAAGAGTAACGCCCTAATTATGCATTATGAATTATGAATTAAAGGCAGAGTCTAAATCCATAATTGGACCCACACTTTTCTTGTTCGAGGCTAAAACGTTTCGCCACACGGCAGAATTGAGCTTCATGGCCCCAACCACCGCCACGACACACACGGTGGTTTGTGGAAGTTTCTGCCTGGTATGGGCCTTGTGGATTTTCTCCTGGGCTAACCCCATAGTAATCATCATCATACCAGTCATTGCACCATTCCAACACATTGCCACTCATGTCATATATACCTAATTCATTGGCTTTTTTAGTCTTAACATCATGTGTTTTAGTTTTACCCTCCACATCAACAAGGTTACCAGAGTACCAAGCAACTTCACCTACATCGTTGCTACCGCTGTACATATATCCCTTAGATCTATTGCCTCCTCTTGCAGCATATTCCCATTCCGCTTCTGTAGGAAGCCTGAAGTTCTTGCCTGTAAGCTCGTTCAGCTTAGATATAAATGTCTGGCAATCACCTATAGATGATGTCTGGCAATCACCCCATGACATAAATTCTGCTGGTCTTTGAGGATAATAATCGTCTTTTTTCATGTATTCACCCCAGCTTGCAGGGCTGTCACTGCCCATCACTGCTTTCCAGAGTTCCTGTGTCACCTCTGTCTCTCCTATGCTGTAAGTGGTTAAGGTAACACTATGCGCCGGCTCTTCGTCTGCATAATCCGTGATGCCATCATATGGGTTATAAACAGATCCCATTGTGAAGGTACCTCCTTCAACTTGTATCATATTAAAGCTAACGCCGTTAACAGTAATGGTTTCGATAACTATTGGTGCTTCTTCTGTTGTTGCGCATGCTTCTGTTGAATGTTCTGATTCTCCTATTTCGTTAACCGCTGTAACATTGTAGCAATAATCTGTTCCTGCTGTCAAGCCTTCAACTGTATATGTTGTTGCTGTCAGACCTGAGACAACAAGAGTGTCATTGCTGTAAACATTATAGCTTATAGCGTTTTGAACAGTGTTCCATGTCAATGAGATTGTTGTTTGACCTGTTGCTGTAGCGACCAAGTTTGTTGGAGCTGCAGGAACTGTAGGTGTAACTGGTTCCGATTCTGTTGTTGCGCAAGCAGATTCTGAAGCTTCCGATTCGCCTGCTTCGTTAACTGCTTTAACTTCATAGCAATATTGTATTCCAGGTGTCAAGTTTTTAACTATGTATGTTGTTTGCGCAAAACCTGAGACAACAACATTGCCATTGCTGTAAACCTTATAACTTGTAGCATTTGGAACTGCGTCCCATGTTAATGAGATTGTTGTCTGACCTGTTGCTGTAGCGACTAAGTTTGTTGGCGCTTCTGGAATAGTAGGTTCTTCTGGTTGGTCTGAATTTGTAATCGTAGTTGCGCATAGGCGGAAGCCAATATCATTAGCTTTGATGTAATCGTAGTTAAAACTAGAATGCTCCACTTTGCAATCATCTGCTGAGTGGGAAAAAGCACCACCATAAAAATGATACATATACCCATTATGACTACTAGTCCATTCTGCCACATTACCGCTCATATCGTATATACCCAATTCATTTGGAGATTTGGTCTTCACATCGTGTGTCTCATTGCTGCTGTTCTTCGTGTACCATGCTACATCTCCTACGGTATTGCTTCCGCTGTATTTGTAACCTTGAGATTTATTTCCACCTTTTGCGGCATATTTCCACTCTGAACCAGTAGGAAGTCGGAAGTATTCACCTGTATGATTGTATAATTTGGTGATAAATTCTTCGCAATTGTTCTTAGAAACCATTTCAACAGGTCTCTGAGGATTTCCGCTAAATTTGCTTGGGTTACTGCCCATCACAGCTTCCCATAATGCTTGTGTCACCTCTGTTTCGCCAATATAAAAGTCAGAGATATCACTTCCATTGCCTTCCACTTTTATCATAGTAAAGGTCACACCGTTAACTGTAAAAACTCCATCCGGATTTGATGGCACTTTTGTTGTTGCACATGCTTCTGCTGAAGGTGCTGATTCGCCATCTTCGGTAACTGCTGTAACATAGTAGCAATAATTTGTTCCTGCTGTCAAATTTTCAACGGTGTATGTTGTTGCTGTTAAACCAGAGGCAACAATACCGCCATTGCCGTAAACGTTATAGCTTGTAGCATTTTGAACAGCGTCCCATGTCAATGAGATTGTTGTTTGACCTGTTGCTGTTGCAACTAAGTTTGTTGGAGCTGCAGGAGCTGTAGGTTCTTCTGGTTCTTCTGGATCTCCTGGTTCTTCTGGATCTCCTGGTTCTTCTGGTTCTTCTTCATCCATCTCTTCCCAGCGCAAAGTGCCTTTTTCCACATTGGACACATATCTGTAATAAAACTTGTTACCTTCTACGCCTTTCTTAAATTCATAGCCACCTTTGCTACACTTCAAGATAACGTTGTTGTTGTCATTTGGCAATAAGACTATAAATGATTTTGATGTGCCTGCAGTTACGTTTATTGTCGCTGTTGCACTTTCTGTAACAACGAAATCGTATTTATTTGTGCTGTCGTTATATTGGAGGTTATATTCAGTGCCTTTTATAGCAGCTCCGCTTAATTCCGCAACGCTGTCCAAATCTAAATACGCTATAGCGATCTGGTTCTTCAATACGCCACGTAACGGAAGTATTATTTCTCCGTCTTCTTCAACAGCTGTAACACTAACTTTAGCTATATGGCAATAGCCCAAATCTCCAATGCTGCCGCTTTGTTCTGCTATGCTACCGCTTACGCTTGTTATAATTTCGTCTTCGCCTACTTTGTTTTCTGTAATGTATGGAACATCAAGATTTTTGGAGTTACCCAAGTACCATATTTCATATTCATCGCCTTCATTGATAAGGTTTTCATCAACCTCGCCTTCAAAGGCAAGTTCGCTCGCCTGCAAGGTTGAAAAAGCGGTGAGCTCTACAATCTGTGGATTTGTCTCGTTTGGTAAAGCGAGATAGATTCTCTCTGTGCCTGTACTCCATTTTATCGAGCCGTCTTCAATTATATTTGTTAAGTCAGACCTGCTACCTTTATTAATAGGTATAGTACATCTTACCTTTACTTTTCTGCCAGTTAGTTCATCAACTGGCCTCTTGCATTGAGAAAAACATAGAACCATCAATGCCATTAAAATTGCAAATGTCTTTTTCATTGTTTGTTATTTTGAACCTTGGCCTTTGGCTGTTGGCCTTTGGCTTTTTGTTAATTATTTTTTATTTAATTTTTATTATAAATTCAAACTCCTAACTTTCTCTTCCCCAATATCCATATCAAAGCTAAGCCTAGCAGAAACAGCATTCCGTCGTTCAACGGAACATCATCGGCAGACATATCAAAGCTACTGAACTCAAGGCTGCTGTAGTTATTATCATCACCGAGGTTGTCAAATTGGAAGCCGTCACCTATAATCTCTTCTAAATGGGAGAAGTAAAAGCCCTGCCCAAACTGTTCCGAGAATCCATCGAAGCCCAAACCTGCGCCTACAGCATCAGACGAACGAAACTCTTTCGAATTTGAAAAGTAAGCATCGGTCTGCGCCTGCATCTCCTTGGAGATAAATCCAAGAAAACTCAGCATAAATGTCAGTACAATTATTTTTCTTTTCATTATTTAGAATTTTAAAGTTATCCACAACACTTTTTCACCTTATGAAATCTCGTGCAAAATTATGAATAATAAGCAACAGCAAAAAATTATCAGCGTTGCATTTTTACAAATAAAGGCGTTGCATTTTTACAAAAAACAAGATAAATCTGCAATAAATTAGGCATAAAAACAAAATCGCCTGTTTTGTTATGAAACAGGCGATTTTATTATTTAAGACCTTCGACAAACTCTGCCGGTGTTACTCCCATAATCTTTTGAAAATTTCTCCATGCAGTGGAACGCTGACGATATCCGACATAGTTGAACAACTCATGAATATTAACATCAGGTTTTGACTTCAATGTCTCCACAACATAATCGATACGTCGATGCGTGATGTATTCGACAAATGTCATTTCTGTATTTCGTTTGAAAGCATCTCCCACATAAGTACGATTGGTGCCTAATTGTTCAGCAAAAGATGTCAAGCTCAGTTCTGGGCTACGCCATTTATCATTCATATCTAACGACAATAATATCTGTGCCCAAAGTTTATCTTCTGAGGACTGTGGATTTTCTACAACATCAAGCTCAGTACAGCCTGAGAAACAAAAAAGACGTTCTTTCAATTCATAATAAGCCACCGACATAAAAAATAAGAACCATGCAATTTGATGCAAAAGTACAAATTGATATAGGTGCGTGATTTGTATAATGAGATTCAACAATCCTATAAGGCAAAAACCAAGCGAGTAATTCAGAACAAACTTTTTGTCGGCACTGCTTCGCTTCCAGTCGTATGGCACAAAGAAAAGCGAGAAACAGTATAGTAACATAATGACGAGTGTAAACAGACGGAACAACACATTAAACTCACCAATATGATTCCATACATCAGCGTAAGTATATAAAGGTGTATATTCAATTCCTGCACATAACCCAACGCTTACCAACAAAAGTAGAGGTGCAAAAAGAATCGCATAAACTTTGGTACGACCTACAGTTGGGCGAATTACTTCCAACGGATATAAGAAATACGTCATCTGGAAAATAATAGGCATGAAAGTATGTTCTGGTTCAAAGAATGCGCCATCGGCTGTAGTAGTCTCAGCCCAAGTACGAAAAATGAATGTCATAGTAAAGAATGCCGATGCCAAGCTAAGCACAGCCTGAATGTAGCGAGAATAGTCTCCTGTTTCATTACGACGTCGCCATAACAAAACTCCGCATGTAGCATGAGACACCATCATCAAAACAAAAAATATTGTAACTATATATTTCATAAAATAAACTTATCGATTTATAATCTTATCTTGAACACCCAAGCAGCATCGCTTTTCAAGTCGTTATATTTTAAAGGCGTGGTATCGATGACCATCTTGCCGTTTTCATATTTCCAAGGCAAAATCTTATCACAGCCAAGCATTGTCACTCTAGTGTTTTCCTTTGGCTGAGGTATTTCAAGTACAAGCTCATCCTGTGGATAATCTATTGCAGTTGCATAAAGAACATCGCCTTTTGTCGTATAACAGACGTAAGGCTGCTCGCATTTATATTCTGCCTTGAAACCTTCAAGAGGTTTTAAAATTGATTTCGCCATATCTTTTGAAGAGATATAAAGTCGCATCATAGCGTCGATGTTTTTCTCTTCGTATTCAACCTTAACAGAATATGACTTACCAGCTTTAAGTTTAATCTTTCCTGATGTAGAGTTCCAGTTCTTAGCCTGGTCTGCATCGCTTTGCTGTTCGTTGGCTTTCGCTGGATTATAATCGATTATGACTTTATCATCGACAGTAAGTCTTACATTATCATCAACTTCAACTTCAAAGGTATAAGTATCTGTCTTTTCTGGAACGAAGGTTCCGGTCCAAGTCGCGCTGAAGTTATCGTAGCTTATAGTTTTATCTGGAGAGTTACGATGCCAGTTGAAATCGATCAAAGAATCTATTCTATTCAATGTCACTTCTTTCATTTCGTAGAACTTATGATAAGGACGAGTTCCGTATATTGCCTCGCCGTTTATTTCGAGCCATTTTCCTAAATCGAGCAGTCTTTCTTGTTGAATCATAGGAATAATGCCGTCGGCTGCAGGACCCACGTTGAGTGTCATGCCACCGCCTGCAGCTACAGTCTTAGCAAAGTGACGAATCAACTCTTTAGAAGTAAGATAGTTGGACAGCGGCTCATTGCGGTTAAGTCCGAAGGAGCGACCTATGCCGCGGCACTCAGCCCATGGTCTGTCGGTCTGAGTGATACCCGCGCTGTATTCAGGAGTACGGAAACCATATTGCGCGCCGTGACCCCAACGGTCGTTGACGATAGCCTCCTCGCCTACTGTGTTATAATACCATGCGATGAGTTCAGCGGCATGCCATTGCTCAGCAGAGTTACGCCATTCTCCGTCAGAGAAAATGATTGAAGGTTTATATCTCTCAACGAGTTCCTTAAACTGAGGAATCATGTGATTATCTACATAATTAGCTATGGAATCATCTGGATCGATATACCATCTGTGCATAGGATTTGTCCATTCAGGAAGTGAGAAATAAAATCCCATTTTCATATCTTTAGCTCGTACTGCTTCTGTAAGTTCCTCAACGATATTACGCTTTGGTCCGCCAACGACGCTGTTCCACTCCGGAGCGTATTTGCTATCCCAGAGGCAATAGCCATCATGATGCTTTGAAACGAGAAGCACATATTTAGCGCCGCTTTTCTTGAATAAGTCTGCCCAGTCTGCTGGATTCCAGAGCTCAGCCTTGAACATCTTATCGAAATCACGATAGTTGAAGTCTTCGCCGTAGTTTCTCTTTTGGAAATTGACACGAGTCGTGTCGTTGTTCATCAATCCGCTGTAATACCATTCAGCGTAGCCTTCGTTAGTAGCGAAAGCAGGAACAGAATACACGCCCCAGTGGATGAAGATTCCCAGTTTTGCATCTGAGAACCATTGAGGATAACCACGTTGCTGCAATGACTCCCAAGTCGGTTCAACTTTTTGAGCGAAAGATGATAATGCTAAAAAGCATATTAATAATAAGGTGGAGATTTTTTTCATGATGTTATTTTTAAGTCAACGGACAACAGACAAATGTCAACAGTCTTTGTCCAAATTTTATTCACATATACAAAAATACGATTTTTATTAAGTATACTTAACAAAAACTCTTTAAAATGTATTTTTATTAAATATACTTAATAAAACCAATATCCTTATCGGCATCACGCATTCAAACTAACTTACTGATTGTTAATAATTTTTAACAAAATAATCCTTGACAAGTATTGAAAAAGATTTTATTTTTGCAAATAATTTTAAAACCGAAAGTTATGGCAACATTTTTTAAATCATCACCTATTTTATATGGAAAGTCAGCGGAAAGATTCGATAGAGAAGCTGACAAAAACAAGTCATTGCAAACACCTACATTATCAGAAGAAGAAAACGAGGTCTTTATGCAAATTTTCGAAAGATCGAGAAATTTTAAATTCTGAGATGT
>JAZKYG010000094.1:0-22127 GCA_045612025.1 Bacteroidales bacterium | reverse complement strand
GGAGAAAGAGGGATTCGAACCCCCGGTACATTGCTGTACAACGGTTTTCAAGACCGCCGCATTCGACCGCTCTGCCATTTCTCCGCTGCAAAGATACAACTTTTTTGTTTCGTGCAAGAGTTTTTGAAAAAAAATATTTATTTTGTGTCATACACCAAATAAAAGCAGTATTTTTGTAATCTAATATGAAAGTTTTTTGCAGAAATATCATCTTCTTATCGCTGATAATCACCATATTGAATTTTATTTCCTGTGGTGACTTATCCAAGTCTTATTGTGAAGAAATTCTTAATTTTTCTTATACAGAAAATGACTCAGTGACAGAAAATAATATTGATATAGCAAAGAAATGCTCAGAAAAATATCACAAACGCTCAGAATTTCTTCAAAAAATATCACAAATTTACTATTACGATGCTATTGAAGACTATACTTCTGGGTCATCAATACAAGCGACAAGGAAATTCTATAACGCCTTGGATTATGCTAATCAGTATATAACTAAAAACGAAACCGTAAAATCATACGACTATCAGTTCAGAGGTGAGATATATGAAAGACTAGGAGACATTTACAAAGATATCAACTCTCTCAAGCCTGCAGCTGCTCTTTACGACAAAGCGCTTTCCGACTATGAGTCCTCAAACAACAATGAAAAAGCAATTAATATATTATTGAAAACAGGCAAGTTATATCAATACAACCACATGCCTAATATCGCCATGATTTATTTTGAAATGGCAGAAGAAAAAGATGACATTCCTCTTAACACATATAGAAAGATCATAGATAATAAGATAGTAACCTTATATGAACTAAACGATTACACAAAAGCCGACTCTATCTTCAAAAATCATTTCAACGTAAAGATACAAGACTACGATTTTCATTCTGCAATAGGAACAAAGTATTTTTATGAAAGAAATTATGTCAAAGCGTTACCACATCTAAAATATTGTTTCGAAAACGGCAACCAACAGGAAAAGCTTGTATTCTCCGAAAAACTTGCTGAATCATATTTCAATACCGACAATCACCAAGAAGAAATGTTCTATATTCAACATCAAGCCAAAAACAATTCTATAGAAATCAGAAAGACACCGCTTAAGTTGGATTTAGAAAAACTTTATGACACAAATAGCAATATCATAAATGACAAAAACGAGATAGTAAAAGACAACAGCAATTATACAATCATAATATTAATTTCCATAGTCATAATATTGTCAATCCTTATTACTTTCAACATCAATAAAAAACAAGACAGAGAAAAAATTCGCACAGCGCAAAAGACCATTGATGGAAATAAGGAGATAATAGAATCCAAAGATAAAATAATCGATAACATCTCAAAAAAACTAAACGATTTAACACCAAACGAAGACTTCGATGAAGCATATAATCGTTTTTGCGATAGTTATATTTACAAAAAAATCAAATCTTCATTAGACGGAATAACTATCCTAACAAAAAACGTACAGGACTACACCAAACTTCAGTTATCAAATAAAGACATAATTTCTCTCACTAAGACTTTCAACAATTGTTTCCCCAAAGCAATACATTCAATAAAGAATGAATTCGAAGGAATAACAACCAGCGATATAAAATTCATAATACTTAATTTCATGAGTTTAAACAATACCGAAATCGCTGTTCTTCTAGGATTGACATACGGGGCCGCAAACAAAAGAAGCAATAAGATTAAAAATATCTTCAATATCAAAGATGATTTAGGTCAATTCTTATTAACATTTGTCAAATCGAATTTCTAAGGAAATCATTTTTATATATTTTTGATTACAAATATCTTACAAAGATTTTGTCGATACATTTCCATAAAATAAAAGTTAAAATTTGTTGACATTTCACAAAGTATAAGTATCTTTGCAACATAAATTTTAACTGGAAAATGAAAAAAATATTAACATTTATTTTATTGTGTGTTTTATCCACACAAATCATAGCGCAAGAAAAGAATATCAACTCTTTTATTTCTTACGGAACATTTAACGTAACAAACAACAACACTCCTTATTTAGAGACGTACATCACCTTCGATTGTAACAGTTTGACCTATGTAAAGCAATCTAATGGTCAATATGAGGCGGCTATAAATTTAACCGTATTATTTAAACAAGGTGAATCTATCAAGAATTACGACAAATATACTGTTACTAGTCCACAAGTCAGTGACACAACAAATATCGACGGTTTCTTCATGGACATTCAACGCTACTCATTGCCAAATGGTGAATATCAAATGGAAATTGCTGTTGAAGATGCTAATAACAGAAAAGAAAAACCTTTAAAAGTTAATGAAACAGTAATAATAGATTTCCCTGAAAACATTTGTTTCTCAAGTATTATAGCTCTTGAAAGCTACAAACAAAGTGAAACCGAAAGCGCTAATTCAAAGAACGGATATGACATCATACCTATGATTATGCCTTACTATCCAGAATCAATAAACAAATTGACATTCTACGCTGAAATCTATAATACCAAGAAACAACTTGGAGAAAACGAGAAATATCTCCTCAATACATACATCAAAACATTTGAAAGCAATACCGTTGTCGGCAACTTATTCTTCACAAAAATAAAGAATGTCAAAGATACAGAAGTCATCATCAATACAATGGACATCAGCGGTCTGCCTTCTGGAAATTACTATTTAGTACTTGAAATTCGTAACAGAAACAATGAAATAATAGGTTATAACCAATTTTTCTTCCAAAGAAGCAACTCTAATTATCAGATAGACAACTCTATTTTAGCTTCAATAGCACCTGATAAAGTGTTCTCAGGAAATATCAACAATATAGACACAATCAGAGAATACATAAGAACATTAGAGGCCATCTCTTCACAAATTGAAAAAGAATATGCATTCAATTTGATTAAGACAAATGACATAGAAACAATGCAACAATATTTCTATAGCTTCTGGGCAAGTCGTAACACATTGTCACCTAAAGAAGAATGGGAAAAATACTACACACAAGTCAAGCGTGTAAATGCATCATTCTCAGCTCATAGAATGAAAGGCTACCAAACTGATAGAGGTATCGTATTCCTTAAATACGGAGCTCCTGACAGAATAGTTCAAAACTACAATGAAGCTGGTGCTTATCCATACGAAATATGGCACTACTATACATTGGACAAACAAAGAAACAAGAAGTTCGTATTCATGACACAAGATATTTCAACTAACGACTTCCAACTCATTCACTCTGATGCTGTTGGTGAAATCAACAACAACAGATGGACAACAGAAATCTACTCAAGAACATATAGTCCATACCAACAATATTATAATGCTGACGGTAGCGTCAATCCAGAAGTCAATTACGGTGACGAAGCCAAGGATTACTATAACAACCCAAGATAACGAAAGTATTTTCTTAACACACCACATATTTTATTTATACCTAGAGGCTCTCAGAAATGGGAGCCTTTTTTAGTTAGAAGTTGGGGTATAAAAAAACTGCTGTCAGTTGTCAGTTGTCCATTGACTTTTATTATCTTTGCGTCCATGAAAAAAGTAGCGGTAGTCATATTGAATTATAACGGCAAGAAATTCTTAGAGAAGTTCTTGCCAATAGTCATTGAAAACAATTCTGACTCAGCAGAGATTATCGTTGCTGATAATAAATCCACTGATGACTCTGTGGATTTCATGAAACAAAATTTCCCAAATATCAGATTGATTGTTAACGGCTTCAATGGTGGATTTGCAACAGGTTATAATGTGGTGCTCCGTCAAGTTGAAGCCGACTATTATGTTCTGCTGAATTCTGATATTGAAGTTACGCCAAACTGGATAGATCCTGTTATAGAACTGATGGAAAGCGATGAATCAATTGCAGCCTGTCAGCCTAAGATATTGTCATATTATGACAAGACAAAGTTCGAATATGCAGGAGCGGCTGGAGGTTTCATTGATAAATACGGTTACCCTTTCTGTCGCGGAAGAATGTTCCAAGATTTAGAAAGCGACAACGGACAATACAATGATGCAAGAGAAATATTTTGGGCCACAGGCGCCTGTATGTTTGTAAGAGCTTCTCTTTATCATAAACTTGGCGGTTTGGATGATGATTTCTTCGCGCACATGGAAGAAATTGACTTGTGCTGGAGACTGAAAAATGCAGGATATAAAATAATGTATTGTCCAGACTCAAAGATATATCATATCGGCGGAGGAACATTGCCAAAGTCATCTGCAAGAAAGACTTACCTCAATTTCAGGAACAACCTTTCCTTATTATTGAAAAACCTTCCGAAAGGAAAAGTCTTCGGGACAATATTCTACAGATTCTTACTCGACTGGATCGCTGCAATCAAATTCCTCTGCGATGGCAGCTTCGCCGACTTCTTTGCAGTGACACGCGCACATGCAAGTTTCTTGCGTCATATACCAGCATTAAGAAAGAAAAGAAAAAAACTCGCTCACAATAAAGTGTCGCAAGTTTATCAAAAAAATATCGTTTTCAAATATTTCTTGGGAAAGAAGAAATTATATAGCGATTTGAATTCCAAAGACTTTTCATAAAAAATAGTTGCTACTTCCATCGCCAAAGCGTTAGGGATTGGAGCGGCATCCTTTTGGAGCGTAGCGGAAAAAGATATAGCGGAAAGCCCGACGGCTTGCCGGAACGCCATAAAAAGTCAATAGACTTTGTACCTTTAACTATTGATAATACCTTATGTAATTAATGTTATGCTATAAATAGTTAAAAATCATTGATTTATTTATTGGTAGAACTCGACTTTACACTCTATAAAATCACTCCAACCAAAATAGCAATCACAATCTTAATCGCTTTTGAAACAAAAAACGCTTTTCTTGATTCAGCTAATAAAGGAAGGGCGCCGTGGCCGTCTTGGACGATACAGTTAGCGAGGAAGATTCCTAGTGGAAGGTCGCCGTTGGCGAATAATATTAGGAAAATCAAATGTGGTCCTGATTGTGGGATGAGACCTATTAATATCGCTATCAGTAAAACTATGAAAGGTTTGGAACCGATGAGATCGTGTATGTCGACGTAGTTGTTTAAAATCGTGAGGCATAAGATTACGGCAAAGGTCCAGAAGAATATCTTAGGAAGGTGGACTTTAATCACATGCTGCCATAAATGCTCTTCAAGGAAATGCTCTTCTGCAACGATGACGATTATCAATATCGCTACAAACAATATTATCAGAATTATACGGATCCAGTCGGCCTCGCCACCGTGATCGTGATGATGGTGGATGTTGGTCTCTGAACTTTGAACCTCAGATTCGGAATGATGATGACAATGATTATGATTATGATTATGATTATGATTATGATTATGATCATCGATACGGACCATGGACTCGGAATGTTGGCTGTTGACTGCAGAATGTTGACAATCAATTGAATGCATTACGCTCTCTTCGCTTTGTCCTCCCATTAGTAGATTAAGGTGGTGCGAGCCGTCGATAACGCCGCTTAATACTAAGGTCAGAACGCCGACGCATAAAGTTATCAATAATGCTCTTACGAAGCTGATATTTTTGATATTTTTCTTGACGCTATGATGGTGATGATGCGAATGGCTGCAAGACTCATTTTCGTGTACTGGAAATGACATCTCTTCGTTGCGCAATCCGATGAATTTGTTTTTCATGCTGAATTGCAATATGGTAGCGATGATTACAGCTAATGTGATTAATATCAGATTTATCAGTAATGCCTTTTCTGGGAATAAGGAGAACATGAAAAAGGCCTCGTCGCCGGTTGTAGTTATGAGCGCTGCCATCAAAGCAGGGAAGTTGACGACCCTATGAACGTAAAGGGATACGACTGTATAAGTGCCGAGACATCCAGGAATCACGCCCATGACGATGGCGAATAAAATCTGAATCCAAGGTGACTTCTGTAATTTCTTTGACCATAATCCTCCAGTTCTGACGTTGATAAACTCAATCACCATCATCATTCCTAAAACCAATGTCGTGATGATAAGAGTCTGTTGCAGAATGATATATAATGTCTGTAAATTCATAGTTCTTAATATTATTTTCTATTTACAAAAATGCAACTTTTTTAGCAATTAAAGTTGATTTTTTTTGTTTAAATCTAAACCTTTCTAAAGATATAGGATTCTAAATTTCCATCGCCCTTTGCGTTAGGGATTGGAGCGGCATCCTTTGCGAGCGGAGACGTAAGCGGAGCAAGCAAAGATATAGCGGAAAGCCCGACGGCAGAGCCGGAACGCCCAGAAAAAGAATCTTAGAGTTTTCTGAGGTTTTGAGATTTTGAGTTTCTTGCATTTTCAAAGTGTTAATCTTTCGTTAAATTTAAACAATAACTATTTCCAAACGTTTTTCAAGCAAATTGTAAAAACAACAAATTATGAAAAAGTTTACAACACTTAAGAAAGTCCTAGTATTGACCACGTTTGGTTTATTACTTGGTAATCACGCTTACGCACAGTTTTCATTAAGCGGAGAAGTCAGACCTCGTATGGAATATCTCCATGGATATTCAACATTGACAGACAAGGATGCTGATCCTGCTGGTTTTGCGTCACAGCGTACAAGAATCAATTTTAACTATTCCAACGACCGTGTTAAAATGGGAGTTTCTATGCAAGATGTCTTTCTTTGGGGCAGTCAACCACAATTGTTCAGCACATCAAATAGTTTAAGTGTACATCAAGCATGGGGACAATATTTCTTAACACCATCACTCTCATTGAAGTTGGGTCGTCAAGAACTTTCATACGACGATGAAAGAATCTTCGGCCGTTCCAACTGGGATCAACAGGGTAGAAGTCACGACGTAGCATTGTTACGTTATGATGGAATGCTCAGAATCGACATCGGTGCCGCATTTAATCAAGACCGTTACCATCTCAGCGGTGCTTATTACAGATTACACGAATACAAGATGATGCAATTTATTTGGTTAAATACAGATGTCGCAGATGACTTAAGCCTTAGCCTTTTGTTCTTGAATAATGGTTATCAACGTGAAAAGGATATGTTTAATGAAGATGAAGTTGATGAAAAGAAACACACAATCTTCAATCAAACTGTCGGTGGACGTATAGTATACACTCCTGGTGACTTCAACTTCCATGCATCTGGCTATTATACAATTGGTAAGGATCAAACTGACAGAGATTTAGAAGCTTACTATGTAGGTTTGGGTGCAGATTACAGCATCAATAATGAATGGACTTTTGGTATGGGATGGGAACTCCTCTCTGGTACAGACCAAAAAGACATGATTGAAAATCCTGATGGCTATAAAAACAGATCATTCAATCCATTCTACGGAACATCTCATAAGTTCAATGGCTATATGGATTATTTCAACACCAGCGGTAACTGGGCTAACTCAGTAGGTCTTAACGACTTGTTCGCAACAGTGCAGTTCACAAGCGGTGCTTTTGAAGTAAATCTTACAGGTCACGCATTCTTGACAGCAGCCGATGTAATTAAAGACGGAAATGTCAATGAAAAAATGGAATCTTACTTAGGTACAGAAATCGACTTGACAATGTCTTATAAATTGTCAAAGACATCTAACGTAGTATTAGGCTATAGCCAAATGATTGGTTCAGAAACACTTCAAGCTTTAAAAGGCGGAGATAAAAACGCTTGCAACAACTGGGCATATCTCATGTTCACATTCAAACCTGTCTTCTTAAAATAAAATGACAAACTGCTATTTTTTACTTGAGTAGAGGGATTTTTGTCTCTCTACTTTTTTTATATTTGCAAAAAAAAATATTCATGACAAAAGATAAATGTTTTTATGTTGGTAAGATCGTCAAGACACATGGCTTAAAAGGCGAGGTGACTTTACGTATCGATAATGAGCAATTTGATGATATCGAAGAATTGAATTACTTCTTGCTCGATGTAAATGAGAAGCTTATACCATTTTTTATTGAAAATATATCATACCATTCCAATAAATCTTTCATTTTATTCCAAGATTTAAAGACTTTAGAAGCGGCATCACAACTAGTTGGAACTGCTGTTTATCTTCCATTGGATTTGCTTCCAGAGAAAGAAGGTAATGATTTCTATTCACATGAAGTCGTTGATTTTCTTGTTATTGATGAAGAGAAAGGTGAGCTTGGCAAGGTTCAGGATATTATTGAATATCCAACACAGTCTTTGATTCAGCTTTGTATAAATGATAAAGAAGTCTTGATTCCTATTCATGACGATATTATCAAGGATGTTGATAGGGAAGGTAAGAAGATACTTATCAAAGCTCCTAATGGTTTGATTGACATGTATCTCGAAAATTAATCTATGGATTGTCGTCCTTTTTTCTTTAAGAAGTTCGGGATGTTTCATCATCGTTCGACTATGCGTATCGGAACTGACGCGGTTCTTTTTGCGCAGTGGGTCGGCGTGTCATCGTCAGACAATGTCTTGGATATAGGAACGGGCAGCGGTATTATACCGATGATTTTATCGCAAAAAGGTGCTGGTACAGTTGACGCTGTTGAGCTGGACGCTGACTCATACGAAGAAGCTAGGCAGAATTTTAGCATCTCGGTGTGGAACGAAAAGTTAAATGTTTTTAATGCTGATGTGAGAGTCTTCGCTGATGAGATGGATAAGAAATACGATCTGATAGTTTCAAACCCTCCTTTTTATGCCAGCGATGTCAAACCTATCAAAGAGAAAAAGGTGATGGCGCGTCACGTCTCGACGTTGAGTTTCAAAGATTTGTTGCTTTCAGCAAAGAAGATGATGAAAGATGATTCCAGATTCGCTTTGGTGTTGCCGTTTTATGAATCGAGATTGTTCATCAAAGAGGCAGAACAGCTTGGATTCCGTCTTCAGAAAGAGATGCAGATAATTCCTATAGAAGGAAAAGAAGCAAACAGAGTCAATATGCAGTTTGTATTGAATGATGTTGATACTGTTGAGACAGAAAATTTTACCATAAGAAATAAGGATTATTCTTATACCGAAGAATATAGAGAATTTCTGAAAGATTACTATCTGGACTTTTAATTATATATGTTGATTTGTTAATAAATATTTAGTCTTAACGAAGACTAAATTTTGTATTTTTGTCAAAGAATTTTTAAATCATGAAAAAGATATTAGGTTTTGCAATCGTATTATTGACATTAGGAATGATGTCATGCTCACCATCGCCTGTTGGAACATGGGTTGAAATGACTGGCGGTTCTGAAGAACAAGGCTTTACACTTAATAAAGATGGTTCTGCAAGTTCATTGAATATGGGTTATGTCGTGTTTGACAAATGGGAAAAAGACGGCGACTTATTAATATTAAAAGGTGACTATACAGGTATGGTGAAGAGAGCTTTCTCTGATACTATGAAAATAGAGTCTATCACCAAGACAGAATTGACACTTTCACAAGCAGGATACACTGTTACTTATATCAAGAAATAATAATTAAATAAAATAAAAATCAGTAATAATGAGTAAATTAGTAGTTGTAGCTCTTGGCGGCAATGCATTGTTAAGAAGCAACCAAAAAGGTACATATCAGGAACAAATCGCTAATGTGACAGAAACATGTCAAGCTTTGACTGATATCTTGAAAAGAGGTAATCGTTTGATCATTGGTCACGGCAACGGACCACAAGTTGGTAATGTTATGTTACAACATGAGGCTGGTTTGAAGACTTTCGATTTGCCAGCAATGCCAATGGATTTCTGTGTTTCTGAAACACAAGGTTCTATAGGTTATCTCGTTGAATTAGGTTTCAAGAAAGTGTTGGCTCAAGAAAAGATAGACAGAAATGTCGTTACATTGATAACACAAGTCGTTGTTGACCAAAACGATCCAATGTTCCAAAATCCTACAAAACCTGTTGGTCCATATTACACACATGAAGAAGCTGAAGAATTTGCTGCACAAACAGGCGCTATCTATCATGAAGACCCAAGAGGCCGTGGCTGGAGAAAAGTCGTTGCATCACCACAACCAATAAAAATCAACAATATTGAAATCGTTAAATCATTAGCAGATGCTGGTCATATCGTTGTTACAGTTGGTGGTGGCGGTATCCCTGTAGTAGAAAAAGACGGCAGCGTTGTTGGCGTTGAAGCTGTTATCGACAAGGATCTCGCTTCATCATTGGCAGCTATCCAAACTGGCGCAGATGAGTTCTACATCTTGACAGACGTTCCACAAGCTTATATCAACTTCAAGAAAGAAAACCAACAAGCATTGGGTAGAATCTCTCTCTCAGAAGCTAAGAAACATCTCGCTGACGGTCAATTTACAGAAGGTAGCATGGCTCCAAAGATGCGTGCTGCTATCAAATTCGTTGAAGCAACAGGTAAAGAAGCTGTTATCACTGACGCAACAACATTGTCAGATGAAAACGGCGGAACAAGAATTTATGCTGAATAATTTTTTGTTTTCTTATATAAATAAAAAAGGTGTGAGTTTTTAAAACTCGCACCTTTCTTTTTATGCTCCTAGGAAGTCGTCGTTCATTCTGGATGAGACGACCTTCGTTGTGAATTGTTCAAAGTTATTGTTTGGCATCAAGTTGCCACCGCCATCGCCGCCCATAGGTTCTCCGTAAGTTTCAACAACATCTTCGAATTTCGCATATTGTCCGACGAACTTCAATGTGACGTCGCCGAGTTTACCGTTACGGTGTTTTGCGATGCTGATGACGGCTTTGCCTTTTGCTGAAGCTCCGCCTTCGTCTTCTGTGAGACCGTAATATTCTGGACGATAGATGAATAATACCATGTCGGCGTCTTGCTCGATAGCACCAGATTCACGCAAGTCGGAAAGGATAGGTTTCTTTGAACCTGGACGTGTTTCAACGCTACGGCTTAACTGTGACAATGCCAATACAGGAACGTTTAATTCTTTCGCAAGACTCTTCAATGAACGGCTGATAGTACTGATTTCCTGTTCACGAGTTCCGTTCTTTTCACCTTTGGCTGTCATCAGTTGGAGGTAGTCGATGAAAATCATCTGAATGTCGTGCTGCTGTTTCAGACGACGACATTTTGCTCTTAAGTCGAAGATTGACAGCTGAGCTGTATCGTCAATGAAGATCTTGGCATTGACGAGAGGTGATACCATTGTGTTGAGTTGTTGCCACTCGTATTCTGCCAAATTACCTGTTCTTAACTTATCAGCTGTTAACATTGTCTCGGTAGAGATGAGACGTGTAACTAACTGAACAGATGACATTTCCAATGAGAAGAACGCAATAGGTTTGTTGAAGTCGACGGCTGCGTTACGGGCAAGGTTAAGAGCGAACGCTGTCTTACCCATACTAGGACGAGCGGCCAAGATGATAAGGTCGGACTTCTGCCATCCTTGCGTGATGCGGTCCAGTTCTGTATATCCAGAAGGAACGCCTCTTAATGTCGCTCCATTGCTACGAGCCTTTTCGATATCAGAAATAGCCATGCTGACCAAGTCAGGCATTTGGTCGTGGTTTCTCTTCAAGTTGTTTTCACTGATTTGGAATAACTTGTTTTCAGCTCTGTCTAGCAAGTCGAAAATGTCGGTCGTATCTTCGTAAGCGTCTTTGATGATTTCTGAAGAAATCACTATAAGCTGACGCTGGATGTATTTCTGTAAAATAATACGAGCGTGATATTCGATGTTTGCAGAACTAACCACGCGATTGGTAAGTTGTGAGATATAATAAGGACCGCCAACGACTTCTAGGTTGCCAGTGCTTTTAAGCTGGTTTGTGACGGTAAGAATATCAATAGGTTCTGATTTTGCAAATAAGTCCTTTATTGCAGTGAAAATCAATTTGTGAGATTCCTTATAGAATACGTCAGGTGTCAACATGTCGATGACGGCGTTGACGGCACCTTTTTCAAGCATCATAGCACCGAGAACTACTTCTTCTAAATCGATTGCTTGAGGTGGAACCCTGCCTTGGTTGGCTAAAATTTCACTTGGAATGTTGGCGGCTCTTGTTCTGCCGAATCCCGCTTTTGTATAATTTGTATTATCGTTATTCATGCTTCAAAATTACAATAAAAAATAGCATGTTAATTAAATGTTGATAACTTTTATTTGAAATATAATTTCTTGTAAATCAATGGTTTATTTTAACAGGAAATTATAGGTCTTTTGTAGATATTTGTTCTCGTCTTCCATGTCCTGATTGACCATAATACGTTCTAACTCATTGTCGCTTGTGGCGTTAAGTATTATTCGGCTATGCTCAAACATCTTTTCTGAAGGGAATAATCCTTCGTAGATGGTCTTCAATGAGAAGTCGTATTTTGTCCTGTTGTTGAAGAAATCTGAGTTTTTCAAGACATCTTTTAAGTTTATAATCTTAAACAAGACATCCTTTGATTCTATGATGTGATATCGTTGCATCATCATATTGATGTTCTGTGGCGAGAAGTAAACAACTTTCTCGTATCTCTTCAGTTCATCTGTCAGTATTTTCAATCCTTCTTCCATTTTTGAATAGTCGTCGAGGCAATTCCATTCTACGGTCTCTCCGCTTTCGTTTGACAAGATAGAGAAGGCGAGGATTATTTCCTGATAAGGTTTATGACCATCTAAAATAGGCACGGCAGGCCTGTAGAACAGTAGGTTAAGAAATCCAATCGATTCTGTTCTTTTCCCGATTAAGTCATAGAATTTCTTGTAGTTGACATAGAAGGTGTCTTGTTCCAAAGCGTCAACTTGATTTGTTTCCAAGGAAAATGGATCCAATAATTTCTTGAAACTTCTGTTGTCTTGCACGCCGCTGTTGTATAAGGAAAACAGCTCTTCGTTGTTCATCGCATTCGAATGAAGGAAACTGTCTTTCTCGACTTTTTTCCAGCAATGTCCAACGAAGTCACATTTATATGGCGTAAAGCATTGTGTTCCAATGTTTATTCTAGGCGCGTTGCTGAGGTTTACAACATCTTTGAATTCATTGACTTTTTTGTCTATAATGTCTAATTGCTGTTCAGCATATTCTTTTACTGATTGGAAGACAAACAGATTGTTGATGTCGATATCTCCGTTTTTAACATAATTTTCGTTGATATACATCAGCTGCATATCGCTGATAGGAACGTTGCAACCGTTTAAGACATAATATTGAAGAGCAGCGTCTTTGTAATAAGTTTCGCTTAAAGAAAGAGAACTTTTCACTTCAATGGCGCGCCATTTGTCACCGTCGCGAACAAGTATGTCGAGCATGATGAGAGTGTCGTTATAGATGAAGATCGCTTCATACATCACATTGACATTCGGGTTGTTGAGGTTCTGCTTCGTTTGTTCGAACATCTTGCCAAATAGGGTAGGATTCGATGGGGTCATATTGATGCCTCCTGAAAAATAATCCCTTGCCAATACGCCGACATCGGTTCCTCTCTTGAATTTCGCTCTTTGTTCTATGCTCAGTTTGTCACGCAGATACGGATGCTTTTTGTACATGTAAAGAGCTTTTGGGCATTGCTCACCTTTTATATATGTCGATTTTGAAAGTATATGCATCTTAATTTTCTTTAACAGTGTTAATAATATTTTTCTTGTACATCAATGTCATGGCAAGGCCTCTGGCTATCATGAAGCATAAGAACGCCATCCATAATCCGTGATTTCCGAATCTAGGCATAAGAACGTACCATGAAGGGATGAAGACGAATATAGTCGCTATTATCATAGTGTTTCTGATTGCTTTCGAGGCTGTCGCACCGATGTATATTCCGTCCCATATAAATGCAGTGAATGTTATCAATGGGATGATAATCATATATATGTAATACGGCTGTATCTCTGTTAAGATTTCTTTGTTGTCTGATATTATTCTGACAAATTCTGTTGGGAATAATGCGTAAAGTATTGAGAAAGGAATGCTTATGACGAAACCCCATATTAAAAGAAGTCTGACGACTTTTTGAAGATTCACGCTGTCTTTAGAACCTACGAATTTTCCAACAAGAGCTTCTCCGGCATAAGCGAATCCGTCTGTAAAATAAGAGAAGATATAGAATGCCTGCAGCAATATCATATTGATTGCTAATATGTTGTTTCCTAATTTCGCTGATTGGTTGGTGAAGAAGGCGATGCTTATAATCAATAGAAAACTGCGTATCATCAAATCGCGATTGACTCTGAAGAAGCGTTTTATTTTCTCGATGTCGAATAAAATATCAGTATTTATTTTAACGAAATATGATTTGTAATTTTTTATTAACAGAATTATCGCTAGAGAGAGTCCGCTATATTGAGCTATCACTGTTCCTAATGCCACGCCTTTGACATTTTGTTCAAATATTATGACTAAGATGAAACTGAAGATTATGTTCATTACATTAATTAATATTGCGATGAACATCGGTATTTTTGTGTTCTGCATTCCTACGAACCAGCCGTTGAGGCAATAGAGCAGGATGTTTGCAGGAGCGGCCCATATTCTTACGTAGAAATATGTTATCGCTAATTCCTTGACTTCATTGCTGCCGTCGAGGAGTAGGCTGCTGATTTTGGCAATAGGAATCTGAAGCGATAATATCAATATAATAATAGGTATGCCAATGCAGACTGAACGGTATAATGAATAAATCGTCTCTGTTTTGTCGTTGTTTCCGTAAGATTGTGCGGTGAAACCTGTGGTGCCAGCTCTTAAAAAACTGAAGAAAGAGTACATAACGCTGAATATTGTTCCGCCTAAGGCTATTGCTCCGATATATATTGCAGAGTCGAGGTGACCCATCAAAATCATATCGACCAGACCTAGTAGTGGTATGGTTATGTTGCTGATAATGTTAGGTATAGCTAGTTTTAATATAGATTTGTTCATTGTAAATTCTTTTTTACAAATATAGTAAAAATGGATGTTTTTTCTAAGAGTATCCTTTATTTTGTGTGGAAAAATAATCTACAGCGACTTGTGGAAAAATGTAGAAAAATTCCACACCATTCTACGTTGCATATTTGAAAAAAATTATTAAATTTGCAAAGTCTAATTTGATTATCAATAAATTGAAATATTTGTATCAATTGTCCCTATTTGGTATGAAATTAGATTAAATAATATTGAATTGAACACTAACTTAATTAAAACTTAAAATAATGAAAAAAACTTTAACAATTTTGTCAGTTGCATTAGTAGCTTTCATGTTAAGCTCATGCGTAGAAAAATCAAAGAAGTACCAACAATTATTAGCTGAAAAAGAAGCTGTTGTTGTTGAAAACCAAAACATCGAAAAAGAATATAATGCAGCTCTCGGCATTATCAGCGACGTTGAAAATAATCTTAGTGCAATTCGCGATGCAGAAGGTTTAATGTTAATCAAAGGTGAAAACAATACACAAAGAGATCAACTCAACTCAGAATTGATTCAAATTAAAGAAACAATGGCAATCAATCGCGCTAGATTAGATTCATTGTCAAATGTTATCGAAAAATCAAATAAAGATAGATCACAACTCCGTAGCACAATCAAGAAATTACAAGCTCAAATCGCTGAAAAAGAAGCTACAATCGTTGCTATGCAAGAACAACTTGCACAAAAAGATCAAGAAATCGCTGGTTTGAACACACAAGTTTCAAACTTGAACGAAGATCTTACAAAAGTTACAGCTGAAAAAGAAGAACAAAGCCGTATCATCGCTGACCAAATCACAGCTCTCAACACAGTTTACTATGTTGGCGCAACAAAGAAAGATTTGAAAGCTAACGGTATCTTAACTTCAAAATATATCTTGAGACAAGAAGTTCCAGCTAGCGCTTTCACACAAGCTGACAAACGCGAACTCTCAGAAATCGTTTTCGAAACAAAGAAAGCTAGAGTTCTTTCAGCTCATCCAACAGAATCATACACAATCGTTGTAAAAGATACACAATCTGTATTACAAATTACAAATCCAGAATTATTCTGGAGTGTAACAAAATATTTGGTCGTCGTTACCAAATAATTTTTCTGCTCGTTTTCAATATTATGGAAAGGTCCGGTATCGCCCAGATATCGGACTTTCTTTTTTATTGTAATAATTTCTTTTCGTTTTGAAATATTCGCTAAATTTGCAATAAGTATTTGCAGATAATGAAACAGAGAATTTTAATACTTGAAGATGACGTTACCTTTGGAACCATGCTCAAGACTTGGTTCACCAAGAATTCATGGGAAACGACATGGGTGTCGAAAGTCGAACAGGCTAAGCTGGAGTTCCAAGGCAATTCCTTCGACTTAATCCTTAGTGATTTGAGATTGCCTGATGGAGACGGAATCATCTTTCTTACATGGCTGCGCGAGAATAACATCATGACTCCATTGATAATAATGACAAGCTATTCTGACGTCCAGACTGCTGTCTTAGCAATGAAACTCGGAGCCTCCGATTATCTGCAAAAACCTATAAACCCAACAATACTTCAGCAGAAGATAGAGGTGGCCTTGTCTCAACCGATAAAGACTGCTGAACAAGAACCAGAGACAAAGTCAAAAAACAAACAGAAAAATAATACCAACAAGGTCGTTAAAGGCAGCAGTTCTGTTATGCAGCGCCTTTATTCTCATATAGACTTGGTAGCGCCGACAAAGATGTCTGTTCTCATTCTCGGTGAGAGCGGTACGGGAAAGGAATATATTGCTCGTATGATTCATGAGAATAGCAACAGAAAATCAGAACCTTTTGTAGCTGTAGATTGTGGCAGCCTCTCAATGGAACTGGCTCCTTCTGAATTGTTCGGTCATAAGAAAGGTTCCTTCACATCAGCGATTTCTGACAAGACAGGTGTCTTCGTTGAAGCTAATGGCGGAACGGTGTTTTTGGATGAAGTGGGAAACCTATCTTACGAGGTGCAGAAGCAGCTTCTTAGAGCTTTGCAGGAACAGAAGGTACGCCCAGTAGGTTCTGCGACAGATATTAAAGTAGATGTGAGAATAATCGCTGCAACTAACGAAGATCTCGAAAAAGCGATAGAAGAGGGCAGGTTCCGTCAGGATCTGTATCATCGCATCAACGAGTTCTCGGTTAACGTACCGCCGCTTCGTGAGAGAATAGAAGACCTGGAAGAGTTTTGCTATCATTTCGTAAGTCAAGCTAATGAGGAACTTGGTAAGGATGTTGACACAATCTCTCCTGATGCGATAGATATATTGAAACAACAGAACTGGGGCGGTAACTTACGCGAACTGCGTAATGTGATTCGCCGTTCGGTGTTGTTTGCGCAAGATAATATTTTAAGAAAAGAAAACTTGCCAGAATTTCCTAGGGACATCAAGATCCAGACAGTTGTGAATGTTGTACAGCAGGAAGTTATATCTCACGATAATCTTAGTCTGAATAATAAGGCAAATGAAAAGGAACAGATCATTGCTGCCTTGAAACAGGCTCGAGGCAACAAGACTGTGGCTGCTAAACTTTTGCAAATAGACAGAAAGACATTGTATAACAAGATGCACTTGTATGGTATAGAATTGTAATTATTCTATACCGTGTTTTTCATACAAATACGAAATCAAATCATCGACTTTATTCATAAAGACAATAGATTCTTCTTTCCATTCAGGGAAAGAACTTGCGTCTTTATCTCTCAATTTATCCATCTTCAATAGAAAATCAGCGCATTCATTCTGATTCAGCTGAACAAACATAGGACGCATCTTATGGCATAACTTGACGGCTTCTGAGAAATTGTCGCTGTCAATTATCTCATTGAAAGATACGATATTGTTTGCAGTGCTTTCTACGAACGTATTGAGAATATCCTTGATGTCGTCGTCATTGTCGAACATCGAGCATAAATCAGGGAAGTCGTTTTGATATCTTGAATTATTCTTTGTTTCAGAATTGAAATTTGTATTGAGTAAGGTTGCTAATTCACTGATAGAAAATGGTTTCTTTAGATAATCATCGAAGCCTTTCTCTTTAGCGATGTCTTTGTTGTATTCAGAACGTGCTGTCATCAGAACGACTTTCTTCTCTGGAGCGATTTCCTTCGCCTTCTTCAATACATCAAGTCCGCTGAAAGCTCCCATCTCTCTGTCTGTAAGAATCAAGTCAAAACTGTTAATATTCTTTAAGACTTCATCAAATTCCAATGATGAATGGCATTTGACGCAGTTTACTTCAAGTTTGTTTAACATTGACTCTATGACTGTCAATAAAGTCTTGTCGTCATCAATGACCAAGACGTTTAACTTAAGTCCAGATTTAAGTTCTTTGATATCAAGCTTTTCTTCTTTTCTATCTTTTCCATCGACAAACTCTACTGGAATCCTGATTATGAAGTCAGAACCTTTGCCGACTTCAGAACTGACGCTTATCTCACCATTGAGCAGGTCGATGAGACCTTTCACAACGAAGAGACCGAAGCCGTTGCCTTCTATGAGACTTTCGTTATTGTCGATGCGGGAGAATGGTTTGAATATCTCGTCTAATTTATCTTGAGGAATGCCGATGCCTTCATCGGAAATGTTGAAAATCATATTGTTTTCATACTTGCTGACATTGAAGCAGACATTGCCTTGAATGGTGTATTTTATAGCATTTGACAATATGTTGCTTAAAATCTGTTTGATTTTCAGAGCATCGGATTTTACAAATATCTCTTCTTGTGCTTCTTTGTTATATACGAATCCGAGCTGTTTGTTTTTTGCAAGAGGCAGGAACATCTCATTAAGCTCATCGCATAACTTGCTGATACAGAATTCGGATGTGATAATACTTTCCTTTCCTTGGTCTAATCTTGAGAAGTTTAAAAGGTTTGTTAACAATGACAGGATGTGGTCTGCAGAGTTTTTCATTGACGAAATCACGCGTTTTTCTTCCTTGTCATCGGAATCCATTCCCATCAATTCAAGATAACCTAATATTGAAGATAGGGGAGACTTGATGTCGTGAGAGACTGAAAGCAGCAGCTTATGTCGGCTTTCCATTATTTCTTCAGTACGTCTCTTTGCTTCTTCCGTTGCCTTACGTGCTAGGATGACTTTTTTTATGTCGTAGAAAATGAAGAATATAAAAGTCAGTATTGTCAATAAAGCGATACCGGCAATCAATATCGAGAAGTTGATGTTTCTGTTGATTATAATTTCGCTACGCTGTATTTCTTTGATGACAGTGCTTAAGGTATATCTGTGAAGATTTATTAACAGATCAGAAATCTCTTTTGTTATTTCCTGGTCGTAAAGAGTCAGGTTATTGTATTTGGTTTCAAAAGTCTCTATTTGTTTGATGTAATTTTTCCTTCCTTTTTCTGTAGATATCTGCAGTTCGTTTAGCAGAAGTGCAGTCGCATCATCGTTTTCAGATATCGTATCGATTGTTGTCTTGGAAACGAGCACGATGCTATCGAGAGAATTGTCGGGGGAAAATACCTCGCTGAGGCGTTTGAAGAAATTTTTCTTTTCAGATTTATAGATTATGGTATCTTGTATGGTCTTGCTGACCGTTGTGTTGTTTTGTATATGATTGTAGTTGCTTATGATGGAATATATCTCCAGGTAAGGGTTGAAGGTGTTTAGCTGTTCACTTATGGCTTCGATGTTTTTCTCTTTCTTCTGAAGGAGTACGATGATGTCGTTTAATGTCTTTGTGTTGAAATCCTCATCGCAGAGACTTATTATAGAGTCATTTAGATTAGGAATTTCGGCAGTGATTATCTTGAAGTTGTAGAGATGATTGTTGTTTCCCGACAGAGTGTATAAGTTGGCGTATGACTGAGCCTTGTTGATTTTCTCTATCAGTTTGTTGGTGAGAGACAGGACCTCTTCGTTCTTTCTGATTATCTCTCTTTGTTTACTTATGGATTGTTTGGCGTTTATTATGTAGTAAATCATTCCGCCACATAGCAATGCTGCTAGCAGGAATATTATTATCGTGTTCTGTTTTACACGATTCTCATATTGACGGCGATTTTTCTTCATACGACAAAGATAAGAAAAGTCGACGTACTATGGACTACGGACTACAGACTTTTTTAGTTAGGAATTAGGAGTTGAGGGTTCTGGGTCAAAGTTCATAAAAAAACTCAGAACTTTTCAATTCTGAGTTTTTTGAGTTTCTGAGTTTTTGAATTTTTCAAATTCAAATAGTCTTATCTATTTTCCAGCTGAAGGCTCTCAGTCCGAGTTCTTCAGTCTTGGTATCGAGTTCGTGCAAATCGTTAAGGATGTTGTCAACGAATTCGTCTTCAACGAAAGTGAGGATGGCGTCGTTGAAAGTAGGCCATGTGTGACTTCCCATATGAGGTTCGCCGCCACGGCTGCCACGACCGCTGATCTCATTCCATCTGGTGAATCCCTTGCTGTAATTCTTCTCCAGCAATTCGATTATCTCTGTATAATATGCTTGGTTATAAGCTATGAATATTCCAGTCATGATAATTACTTTTAGTAATGTTAATTTTATGTGTTTTTTGAGACGCGTCAATGTTTTCTTTACATTTTAGGAATCATTGACACGTCTCTACAATTATGCATTATGAATTATGAATTGCCTTTTTTGCTTTACGTCTTTCTCTTCTGTCGACGAATGCTGCATAGAGGGTAGGGATGAGGATGAGTGTAATCAATGTTGATATTGAAAGACCCCATGCCACTGTGATACCCAAACCGTTCCACATCTCAGCGCCTTCGCCAGTGCCTATAGCCATAGGAACCATACCGAGAACTGTTGTCAATGTTGTCATCAAGATAGGACGCAAACGTTGTCTTGAAGCTGTTGTGACGGCAGTGTTGATGTCCATACCTCTGTCGTGACATAAGATAGCATAGTCGATGAGAACGATACCGTTCTTAACAACGATACCAACGAGAATCAAGATACCGATCAATGCCATAACACCTAATGCCATATCATGAACAGCCAAACCGATGAGAACGCCGGTGATAGCGAATGGAACAGAGAACATGATGACGAATGGGTCGAGCAATGACTCAAACTGTGATGCCATCACGACGTAAACCAAGATGATGATCAAGACTAACAATAAGAACAATCCTGAGAATGAGTCTTGTTGGTTTTCGTAGTCACCACCGATCTTAACCATGAATTCTGTTGGAATCTCAGCTTTCTCGATGAATTCTTGTGCTACTTCAACACCTTCACTCAAAGCATATCCTGTTGCAAGGATACCTGTGATTGTTACAACACGTTCACGGTCTTTACGTTCGATTTTTGGAGGTGTCATACCTTCAACGACCTTAGCGACGTCTTTGACTCTGATGCTTTGACCTTGTGAACCGTAGAGTATGATGTTTTCGATGTCTTCGATACCTTGACGGAATTCTGGAGCGTAACGGACGCGGATGTTGTATTCGTCACCGTCTTCGCGGAAGAATGTCATCACAGAACCGTTGATACGGTTTCTAACCATTGTTGAAGCTGTTGTGATGTCAATGCCGTTGAGTTTCAGTTTTTCACGGTCGAAGTCGACATAATATTCTGGTGTATATTCGTCACGGCTTACGATAACCTGTGAGAATTGTGGTGTATTGATGAGACTGTTTTTAAGAGCGTTAGCAATCTTGTCAGAGTTGTTGAAGTCGTAACCGTAGATTTCGAGTTTCACTGTAGCAGCGCCGCCCATACCCATACCGGTACCTACATTGTATTTTTTGATGATAGGGTTAGCTCTGAGGTCTTCACGAATATATTCGGCTATTTCTTGTGTGCTTCTGCTACGTTCTGTCTTTCTTCCCAAGTCGGCATTCATCGAGATGATGTGAGTGCCATTGTTGTTCATAGAAGCGAAAGCATTGTCTTCGTCAGCGACGCCGTAGTTGTAGTTGAGCATTTTGATTTCAGGAATCTCAGCTTTATACTTGTCGTGCAATTCTTTTGCAAGCTGGCCAGTGATGTTTTCGCCTGTACCTACAGGAAGTTCGATGCTGATAGAGAGACGGCCTTGGTCCATTGAAGGAAGGAACTCTGTCTTCATGTTTGGAACTGTCAATGCTAAGGTAGCGACGAATATTACCAAAGCGATGAATACAACAGATTTACGGTGTGTGACAGCCCAAGCGATGAGACGTCCATAGCCGCGGCTGAGTGCGTCGAGAGCTTTATTGATAGGTGTGAATAATATCGCATGCCATCTGTGTGTTCTAGGATTTTGTTTCAACATTCTTGAACACATCATAGGAACGAGTGTCAAAGCAGCTGATGTAGAAACAATCATGATG
>JAZKYG010000093.1:0-18726 GCA_045612025.1 Bacteroidales bacterium | reverse complement strand
GATTGGAAAAACCAGACTCTGGCGAATTTGAAGTAGGCGAAACAGTGAAGACAGGCTACGTCGACCAACAACACGCCGACATCGACCCAGAAAAGACTGTATGGGAAGTCATCTCCGGCGGCAATGAGTTGATTCAACTTGGCAAACGCACCATGAACTCAAGAGCTTACGTCTCAAGATTCAACTTCGGCGGCAACGACCAACAGAAGAAAGCAGGCGTATTGTCAGGCGGTGAACGTAACAGAATGCACTTGGCTCTCACTTTGAAACAAGAAGCCAACGTACTCCTTCTCGACGAACCTACCAACGACATCGACGTAAATACATTACGTGCTTTGGAAGAAGGTCTCGAAAACTTCGCAGGATGCGCCGTCGTCATCTCACACGACAGATGGTTCTTGGATAGAATCGCTACTCACATCCTCGCTTTCGAAGGCGACTCACAAGTTTATTTCTTCGAAGGAAGCTATTCAGAATATGAAGAAAACAAGATAAAACGTCTTGGCAACGCAACACCTAAGAAGTTTAAATATAAGAAATTGATGTAATTAAAGTGTAGAGTGTAGGGTTTAAAGTTTAAAGTAGTTGTAAGTTTAAAAGTTAATAGTCTTGAAATGTATAGAAATATGATAAGCTATAAAACTTATAACTCTAAACTTTAAAACTACTCTAAACTCTACACTATAAACTGTAAACTATATCTGTTATGAAAGTAAAAATTTCAAGATTAAAAACATTCTTCTTCATTTTTTTAATTGTATTGTTTTCATCATGCGACCCTGGTTTTCATGATGTTTATATTATGAAAAATGAATTACTGAAGGAAGTTAAAGTCGTTTTTTCACTAAATGGCGTGAAAGACACTACATCTATCGGTCCCGACGTGGATCGTATAGTGATGGTGAAAGATGGCATGGGGCATTCTAATTTTTCTTTCAATGACGAATATATCTATGATATGCCTGTTATCATCTTTGATGAAGATGTGATATATAAAGTTGATACGACAACCGACTGGGATTTGATCAAAGGTTTTGAAAAAACAATGTTCAAGAAATCTTGTTGGGAAATTCTATCAACTGTAGATAAAAAGGGATATGAAGAATATGAAGTCCTGTACAGAATCACAGAAGAAGACTATCATAACGCTCTTATCTTAAACGGAAATAAATAATAAATAACAATTTGGACAAAGTCAGTTGGCTGTTGTCCGTTGACTTAAAAAATATGGAAAACGAAAAAATCGAATTAACAGAATTGTCTGAACTTGGCGAATTCGGTCTCATCGACAGATTGACCAAGGACGTGAAGACATATAACAAATCAACTATAAAAGGTATCGGCGACGATGCTGCTGTCATCGACCATAAGAGCGAGCAGACATTGGTTTCTACCGACGTCTTGATTGAAGGCGTTCACTTCGACATGACATATATGCCATTGAAGCATTTAGGTTACAAGGCTGCTGTAGTGAACTTCTCCGACATCTACGCCATGAACGGCACTCCTACTCAGATAGTAGTCGGAATGGGAATATCAAGCAAGTTCTCAGTAGAAGCCGTTGAAGAGATATTCGCAGGCATCCGTCTTGCTTGCGACACATATAAAGTCGACTTGGTCGGCGGTGACACCACAGCAAGTAAAGCAGGTCTCTTCATCTCGATAACAGTCATAGGCAAGGCAAAGAAAGACGACATCGTATATCGTGACGGTGCTAAAGCCAACGACCTCTTATGCGTCAGTGGAACACTCGGCGCCGCTTATACCGGATTGTTAATATTAGAAAGAGAGAAAGCAGCTTTCATGGCCGACCCTAACGTACAGCCAGAACTATACGGCTACGACTATATCCTCGAACGCCAGTTAAAGCCAGAGGCTCGTAAGGACATCGTCGCAAGACTTAAAGAGTTAGAGATAAAACCAACAGCGATGATTGACATCTCAGACGGATTAGCATCAGAGATATTACATCTTTGCAAAGACTCTAATGTCGGATGCCGTGTATTCGAAGACCGCATCCCAATGCATCAGAAAGCCATCGACGTAGCTAAGGAATTCGACATCGTGCCTTGCGTAGCAGCACTCAACGGAGGCGAAGACTACGAACTTCTCTTCACCGTAAAACAAGAAGATTACGATAAAGTCAAAGACATGGAAGACGTGAGAATCATCGGTTTCATGACACCAGACACAAACGTCGCTGAGCTCATCACCAACGACGAACACGTAATCCCAATGGAAGCACAAGGATTTAAACATTTTTAAAACTCTAAAACTTTAGAATTCTAGAACTTTAGAATCAGTCAAAATTTCTAAAGTTTTAGAATTCTAAAGTTCTAAAATTTTATACAATGATTTCCGACAAAATAAACTCCATCCTCAAAACCATTCCCACCGATCCTGGGGTATATCGTTATTATGACGAGAAAGGAGAGATTATTTATGTCGGCAAAGCCAAAAACCTGAAACGTAGGGTATCAAGTTATTTCAACAAACAGCAAAGCGGAAAGGTAAAAGTGCTGGTCAGCCGTATCGCTGACATTAAATTCATCGTGGTTGACAACGAGATGGAGGCTCTTCTTCTCGAGAACAATATGATAAAGCAATACAAGCCGCGCTACAACATAATGCTGAAAGATGACAAGACATATCCTTGGATATGCGTCAAGAACGAACGTTTCCCTCGCGTCTTTCTCACTAGAAAGAAAGTCAACGACGGTTCCATATATTTCGGGCCTTATCCATCGGTGACAGTAGCGAAGACATTTCTCGAGATGTTAAGGAAGCTCTACCCTATCAGAAACTGCAAGCTCATCTTAAAAGAAGAACATATTTACAACGGACATTATCGTCCTTGCCTTGAATATCATATCGGCAACTGCAAAGCGCCTTGCGACGGAAGCATAAGCGAAGAAGAATATCGAGAGATGATTCTCAACGTGAAGAAAGTCATCAAGGGAAACATACAGGAAGTATTGAGAGATATGAAGGCAAAGATGATGGATCACGCTTCGAGACTGGAGTTCGAGCAGGCACAAGTCATAAAAGACAAATACGACATACTTGAAAATTATCATGCGAAATCAGTCGTATGCAGCAATACTATTTTTGATATAGAAGTATTTTCCTACGAAGATGCTGGAAATTCTTTCTATGTCAATTATATGAAGATCGTTGAAGGCGCGATAATACAGTCACATTCTTTTGAGATAAAGAGAAAGTTAGACGAAACTCCAGAAGAGTTGCTGTCGATGGCGATTGTCGAGGTTCGTCAGATGATGGAAAGTCATAACATCAAGGAGATTATCGTTCCGATAGACTTAGACATCAAACTTGAAGGCGTCAGATTCACCGTTCCGCAGCGAGGAGAAAAACTCGACATCTTGGAATTGTCGCGACGTAACGCAAAGCAATATCGTCTTGACACGGAGAAGCTACGTACACTCGTCGACCCTGAGCGACATACGAAGAGGATATTGAACCAGATGAAAGACGACCTTAATTTGCCTGTGCTTCCTGAAGTGATCGAATGCTTCGACAACTCCAACTTCCAAGGCGACTATGCCGTGGCCGCGATGACGCAGTTTGTCAATGCGAAACCTAACAAGAGCGGCTATCGTCATTTCAATATCAAGACCGTCGAAGGTCCTAACGACTTCGCCTCTATGGAAGAAATCGTTTACAGGAGATACAAACGACTGTTAGATGAAGGACAGCGACTTCCTGACTTGATTGTCGTCGACGGAGGCAAGGGTCAGTTATCGTCAGCAGTCAAGATTTTGCAGCAGTTAGGATTATACGGCAAGATAAGCATCATCGGCATCGCGGAAAAACTGGAAGAGATTTACTTCCCTGGCGACAGCATACCTTTATATATAGACAAGCGTTCCGAGACCTTGAAGGTCATACAACACATCCGCGACGAAGCCCACAGGTTCGGCATCACACATCACAGAAAGAAATTCGAGAAAGGATTCATACATTCAGAATTGAATGACATTAAAGGAATCGGCAAACAGACAGCTGAGAAACTGATGCTGGAATTGAAATCCGTAAAGAACATAAAAGACTCAGACTTAGATACATTAGAGAAAATCGTCGGCAAGGCTAAGGCTGGAATTATTTACAATTATTTTAGGAATCTGTAGGAAAAATATAACATCTTCTTTCCCACACTGAACAATCACGCGCTTTCATTTGTTTAACATTTACAAAAAAACTCTTGTTTTTCTGTTTTTTATTTCTTAATTTCATAGCGTACTTACAAACCTATTGTTTAACTAATACTATTGAATTATGAAAGCATGTACTTTTACCAAAAAAATCGCATCTGTTTTGTTAGTAATTGTGCTTATGGTTCAAAATTTCGCCACTGCACAGACTACAGAATTTCTAACAAGGTCAAAGAAGACTGATTACAAAGAAACCCGCCAGGGTAAGAAAATGAATCCTAAAATGTTACAGATGAAGAAAACCGTACAAATGCCACAGGACATTCCATCTGCAACAAACCTCACGAAACATTTGCCTCACAAAAGCGCTACAAGGGCACCTTTAGCAGTAACAGAAAGTGGGGCTACATTATTCGGTAATTTGATTTACTCCAATATCATGTTGGATTATTCCAGCATTGGTTACTATTCAATCGACCCTAACACCGGCGAATATCTCCCAGTCGGACTAAACGAGCAACTCGCAGGTGCAGGCACAGTAGTAGACGGCATCGCCTATGTATCGTACGCCGAGACTTACTGGGGCATGATCTTAGGATTGTATACTGTTGTATATGACATAGAAGAAGGCGAAGTGCTGGAAACTGTGGAACACGACCCTAGCAACTACGGTTATTATGCAACCAATATGGCGTACAATTATGCAGACGACATGATTTACGCCTTAACATATAGCGAAGACGGAAGTCTATACACTCTCAGCAAATTTGACCGCGAGAGGTACACTTATACAAAGATATCAAATGTATTAATCAGTTTAGATATCTTTGCTATGGCATTTGACAACAACGGTACATTATACGTAATATGTGATGACGGCAAAGTCTATGAAATGGATCCTTCAACAGGAACTGCTGTCAGAGAAATATGTGACACTGGTTTCTTGCCAGCATATATGCAGTCTGCCGTCTGGAGTCCTAAAGACAAGAAAATCATCTGGGCAGCATCAAATGACACAGAGAGCTACATCTTAGCAATTGATGTAAACGCCGGCACTACAGAGACACTCTGCACTTTCAATGAAGCTGAAGAATGGGTAAGTCTCTACACCACAGACCCAATGGCATCGGAAGACGCTCCTGCAGCACCGGTAATCCAATATAGCATCAACACTCCAGGTTCACTCCTCGGCAGCATCACTGTAGCATCACCTACTTTAAATATCGCAGGAAATGAACTTGCTTCAACAGAATACACTTTAGTCATAGAACTTAATGGCACAGAAATATATAACAGCCTTGTGACACCAGGCAATGAGGTATCATTGAATGAGGTGACATTTATCGAAGGCAAGAATTCAATACGCAGCTATGCTATCAACGAGGCTGGCGAAGGTGCAATCGCTTCTAAAAGCGTTTATGCCGGCAACGACACTCCACTGCCTGTAACAAATCTAGAAGTCAATATCAACGACGAAGGTCAGGCAACACTTAGCTGGACTGCTCCAACCGGAGGCGTAAACAACGGTTATATCGACTTCTCCAGCTTGACATATACAGTACAACGCTTAGGCGAAACTATAGCATCTGGCGTTACTGAAACCACTTATGTAGATCAGCTCCCAAATGAGATGAATCAATATGAATGGGCTGTATACGCAGTCTTTGGCGACAAAGTAAGTCAAGCCGCATTTAGTTCAAAGGTTATTTATGGAGACGCTATCGCCTTGCCTTACGAACATGCTTTCAACAATGCAGAATGTCTGAATCTCTATACTATCGTTAACGCCAACGGTGACTCCCGCACCTGGGAGTATGATAATTCAAGAGGTGCATTACTCTACACTTATAATAGTGCAAACAATGCTGATGACTATGCTATCACACCACCATTACAGATATCCAATGCTACTACTATCCTTGTAGAAGTAAATGCATGCTCATATATGCTACAGTATCCTGAGACCATAGAGATAACACTTGGCACAAGCACTGATCCAGCCACACACACCGTTATCTTGCCAGCCACACAACTCGACTGGAACACACCTCAGGTCTTACGTACATATGCCACTATCGATGAACCTGGAAACTACTACATAGGTATACATGCCGTTTCTCAATATGATATGTATTATCTGTTAGTAACAGATATCAAAGTGTCAGAAGGACCAAACCTTAACACTCCTAAAGCTGTACAGAATGTCCTTGCAACACCTGGCGACAACGGTGCTTTGACAACAACTATCACTTTCACAGCTCCAACAGAAACATTCAACGGCGATGCTCTGACTGAAGATATCACAGTTACCGCTTACCGTGATGACGAGGTCGTTGGCACTACAACATGTACTCCTGGCGGAACAGGTGTCATCGTTGACAACAACGCAACAAACGGATTCAACAAATATGTCTTGGTTACCTCAAACAGCGCCGGTGATGGTGAGAAGTATGAAATCACATGCCGTTGCGGCGTTGACACACCTTCACCAGTAAACAATATCGAGTTCACCACTGCTGAAGACAACTTCACAACTGTCATATCATGGGACGCTCCTACAGTAGGTGCCGAAGGCGGTTACATCGACCCTGCAAATCTTACATACACAATCTACGTCCCTACCGCTGACGGTTACAACGCAGAAGCCATTGACGAAACAACAGAACTGTTCTATGAATTCACAGCAACAGACAATACACTCCAAGGCTACTCATTCTACATCAGCGCAAAGAATGAGGTTGGCGAAAGCGACTTATACGGAGGCAGCGTTGTATTAGGCAAACCTTATATCATTCCTTTTGCCGAAAAAATAGAAGGAACAACTCTCGTAAATTCACCATGGTACACTTCCAGCGAATATCAGGAATCATCATATGCATCATGGGAATTAGGTCCCACTATGGAAAACTACAACCTTCCTGAAATCGTTACAGCACCTGACGGAGGTATGGCAGTATGTTATGACTTCTTTGAATTCGGCGACGGAGGCTGCAGCTTATTAGCACCAAAAATTTCACTTGTAGGAGCAGATGCGCCAACATTATATTTCGCAATGTATCATTACACCACAGCTGCCGACCTCAATGAATTTGCAGTAGCGATCACAACAGACGACGCTTCATACGAAGAGATATTCGCAAAGAAAGTCAACGACGCAACTGAAAACGGATGGGTCGAATACCAAGTCAACCTCAACGAATATAAAGACGCTTCATGGATCGGTCTGAAGTTAGATGCACGCATCTCTGCCAACGGATTCGTATTCTTGGATTATATAATCGTTGATAACGCACACGGAAATGACGTAATGGTAAATTCTGTTGTAGCACCTAAAAAAGCGACAATAGGTGAAGAAGTGGAAATCACAGCAGAAGTTGCAAACAAAGGCAGCAACTCAGCATCATTCGACATCACATTCTTCATTGATGATAAAGAAATAGCAACAGTTACAGAAACAGAACTTGCAGCTAACGACAGCAAGTCTTATACAGCCAAGTTCACTCCTGTAACAGAAGACCTCGGTCAAGTCATTATCAAAGCAGTCGTCAATATGACAGGTGCAACTGATGAAGTTCCAGCCAACAATGAGTTTACAGCAGAAATGACAATTACACAGCCTTACTTACGCGTGGTAACAGATTTAGAAGGCACTGCAACAGGAAATGACGTAACATTAACATGGAGCGAACCAAAAGAACCTATAGTTGATGACATGGAATCATACGAAAGCTGGATCGTTGATAATATCGGAAGCTACACCATCGTTGATGTCGACAATGCCGAAACATACGGAATAAACGGCTATGAAAACCAACCATTAGCAAATGGTCCTAAAGCATGGCAAGTATGGGCTCCTGCTGAATTAGGCATTACAACAGAATCATGGTTAGCATACGAAGGTGAAAAATGCTTGGCCGCATTCTCAACAATCACAGGACAAGCTGACGACTGGTTGATTTCACCTGAAGTCATGGGCGGAACAGAATTCTCATTCTGGGCTTCAATCCCTACTAACGAATATGGTGCTGAAAAATTCGAAGTACTCTATTCAGCAACAGACACCAACACTGAGTCATTCCAGCTCATAGCTCAAGAAACAAAGAACACAGTAAACTGGCAACAGTACACATACACTCTTCCAGAAGACGCTAAATACTTCGCTATCCGTTACATCAGCACCGACATATTCGCATTGCTCATCGACAATATCTCATACGTTGATCCATCAAGTTCTTCAAATACAGATCTCACAATTCTCGGATACAACATATACTGCGATGGACAGAAAGTAAACGACGCTGTTGTGACAGAAACAACTTACAATTATGAATTAAATGAAGCATATAGTTCTAACTCATTTAATGTCACTGTTGTTTATAACGAAGGCGAGTCATTGTTCTCTAACACTGTAAAAATTGATGACGTAGGTATCGAAGACATCAACAGTTTAGGTGTCAATATTTACGGACAAGACGATTATATCAAGATTGAAAATGTAGCAGGTAGAATGGTCAATGTCTACACTATCGACGGTAAAGTCGTCTACAGAGCACAGGCTGTTGAATCCAACATCTTAATCCCTGCAAATCTTGGTGTATATATTGTTAATATTGACAATCAAGCATCATGCAAGGTATTAGTAAGATAACAGACATTGCAAAAACAAAAAACCTCACGAGAAATCGTGAGGTTTTTTTGTGCTCCCACCTGGACTTGAACCAGGGACCAACTGATTATGAGTCAGCTACTCTAACCGACTGAGCTATAGGAGCAGGATAGTTTAATTATATCCTTTGTTTTGTGAGTGCAAATTTACAAAATTGTTGCTAATATCATAACAATTTTTCAAAAAAAATTGAAAAATTTTTCTTTATCAGCAAAACTATTTTAACGAACTGAATTATAATAATTTACAACCTCATCCAAAATAGCGAAAACTTCCTCGACAGTTCTCACTTCCATCAATCTCATCTTAAATTGTTTGAAATTGACAAAACCTTTGAAATAAAGGCCCCAGTGTTTACGCATTTCCATCACTGCATAAAACTCATCTTTCTTATAGCCTAATGAATCTTTAAGATGAGCCTTCGCAACACGGACTCTCTCTTCCACTGTTGGAGCCGGCAATATCTCACCTGTGTTCAGATAATGTTTTATCTCCTTAAAAATCCATGGATTACCGTATGTTGCACGTCCTATCATAAGTCCGTCAACGCCGAAGTTATCCAAGAAATATTTTGCAGAAGGTCCGTCGACGACATCGCCATTTCCTATGATTGGTATCGTCATACGAGGATTGTTCTTCACCTCCCCTATCAATGTCCAGTCGGCAGGTTCGCCCCATTTGGTTGTTCTCAAACGACCATGTATCGTCAAGGCCTGTATTCCGACATCTTGCAAACGCTCAGCGATATCAACTATCTCCTTATGTTCGCTGTCATAACCAAGACGTGTCTTCACTGTAACAGGTTTCTTCACTGCTTTCACGACAGCTTCTGTGATAGCGACCATCTTAGGAATGTCATTCAAGATGCCTGAACCCGCTCCTTTAGAAGCGACTTTCTTCACTGGACATCCAAAGTTGATGTCAATGATATCAGGATCATAGCGTTCCGCATAACGAGCGGCTTCCACCATAGGGCCAATGCTATTGCCAAAAATCTGAACGCCGAAAGGTCTCTCGCCTTCAACGAAACCTAACTTCCTCACACTCTTCACAGCATCGCGAATCAAACCGTCAGAAGAAATAAATTCAGAATAAACTATATCTGCACCCTGCTCCTTGCAAGCGTGACGAAACGGCGGATCTGTAACGCCCTCCATCGGAGCCAAAAGCAAAGGAACATGGTCAAATTCTATACCTGCAATATTTATCATAATCAACAAAAAACGTTAATATATTATTATGCAAAAATACTCATTTCATCTAATCAAAAAATCTTAAATTTGCAAAAAATAAAATAAATTCATCATGAAATTTCCAATACTGAAAAAGACAACTTTAGCAGAAAAAATATTCATAATCGCGGCATTATTAGTTGTTGGTCTCATATTGACAGCCGTCCTCAGCGTCGGAATCGTATTCATATCAAAAACACAAGACATAAGCGAACTCAACATGTTGCGCATATCTCAAATCACAAGCCAACTGTTATTATTCGTATTTCCTCCTTTGATATATGCCTGTCTGGTCAACGAAAAACCAATAGCGTCACTCAAATTCAATAAAACCAAGGCCTACTGGTTTTTATTAGGACTGGCGATGATGTACGCAATCATGCCGCTCAACACCGTATTTTCAGAATGGAATGCTGATTTGAAACTCCCTGAATCAATGAAAGCATTGGAAGAAATGATGAAATCCTTACAAGAAGCCGCTCAAGAAACCACTGAGAAAATGGTTAATGTCAATAATATCGGCGGATTAATCATCAACCTCATTATGATCGCAGGATTGGCAGCCTTAGGCGAAGAACTTTTATTCCGCTCTTTATTACAGACTTCCTTAATAAAAATATGCAAAAACGCTCATATCGGAATATTCATCGCTTCGGCAGTATTCTCATTCATACATTTTGAATTCTATGGTTTCTTGCCAAGATTGGTGTTAGGTTTATTATTGGGATATATGTTCTATTTCTCAAAAAGCATCTGGGTTCCAATGTTAATGCACTTTGCAAACAACGGCACTATCGTGGTTTTATATTTCCTTAATAATAAAGGTATTACAAATATAGACATTGAGACTTTCGGAAAGACAAGCATTCCTGTTCTGATAATCAGCATCATCGTTATGATTGCATTATTCTATTTCTCAATAAAATGCTCTAAAAAAGAACATGAAGAGAAAAACATTATAGGCAATTGATTTTTTATAATGATATGAAGTCTTTATTTGTCATAGATAAGTTATTATTTTCCAAACTAGTGAAATTCGGCATCGTTGGATGTTCCGGAATGGCAATTGATTTTGGAATAACATACCTATGCAAAGAAATACTAAAGCTGAACAAATTTCTCAGCAACGGAATAGGATTCGTTATTGCCGCCACATCAAATTACTTCCTCAACAGAAACTGGACATTCAACAGCCATAACGAAGAAATAGGAATACAATACATACAATTTATGATTGTATCAGCCGTAGGATTGGGAATCAATTCGTTAGTATTGTACCTTTTGAATGAAAAACTAAAATGGAACTTCTATTTCAGCAAACTCATCGCAATAGGAGTCACAACAATATGGAATTTCTTCGCTAATTTATTATTTACCTTCGCGTAATTCCAGGTTCAAGATTCAGACTTACTCTGAGTCTATGCTTTTTGCAAATACCAAAAACGAATTGAAATAAGCGAATAAGGTAGCTCCCACCTGTGTTTCCAATGTATCATCTGTAAACATGGAAAGCATTATTATAAACAGGAAGACCATATACAAATAATTACGGTTCCTCTTATCCGCATAGAGTGGATAAAACATTGAAAACAAGAACCATAGCAAGCCAACGATACCGAATGCCACCGCTATTGCAAGATATTGATTATGACTTCTAAGTCTGTACTCTGGCCTCAATTTTGAATTTGTTTCTTCGTAATAGTCAGCAAAAGGTTTAATGATACCTGTTCCCACACCGAAGACAGGATTGCCTTTTATTATTCCCAACGAGGCTTTTATATATTCAACGCGTTGAAACACAGAACTTCCATTTGCATCACCACTTCTTTTATAATTACGATAAGCTATCATTACCTTCATAATTCTAGTCTTAAAACCAGGGTTCTCTATGTAATTATAATTAGCGATGCCGTTTTCAATATTTCTTATATCATTTTCAGAAAGACGTTCAACGCCTTCCGCATCTTTTCTTAAATCTTTTGATGTAAGATAACGTACCAATGCACGATAACCATCATCATATTCATTGTTAATTTTTTTAACACTTCGCTTATTCCAAGCGTCTATCATCTCATCTTTTGAAAGATATAAGCCAACATACCTCGCATCCTCTACGCCAAAACTGATGGTATCAAAGACGTATGGATTTCCCAACTTAGTATGTGTATCCAACTGTGCTACATCTACTTTTGCAGGATTCATATAGTCATTGACGACCTTATATGGAAGATATATTGCAACAGCTGCCACTACTACAATCGCTACTACCACACAAATTTTAACACTTGTATTTTTACTTTTAAAGACAAAATACATTGTCAACACAAAACACAAGGCTGCTATAACCAAAACGCTAGTAATAGACTCGAAAATCGTTATCTGCCATAAAAACCATATTATCATAAAGGCCATAAGCGACTTTATGATCCAGCTATAACTTCTCTTAGCAATATAATATCCCAATATGAATATTGAGAAAACAATGCATAACGACAGTCTAATATAGTTGATAAAAAGAGACAATTCCCTTACATCAACGAAATCACGACTGATGAATTTTATAGTTCCCAAGATAGTCACGAAAAAAACAGAAGCTATAAAAAGCCATAACACAGTATCGAACTGTCTGCGATTCAACGGTTTCATCGACGACATCACCATTGGAATAATCAAAAGCGGCAACTTGATTCTCAAATCATGGAATGCGGATGGAAAATCGGAAGTGTATATCAATCCTATAAGATGCATAACATATACCGATGCCATCACGACAGCGACTTTATTATGCAAGAAGTCGGAAAAACGTGTCTTGATGTTATACCATATACCTTTAAACGAGAACGCTATACGGAATAAAATCCTGCTTACGAACGGTTTTTCAGGATACATCTTATTGATGGAACGCATATCGAGACCGAGCAACATCCACAAGACCAAAAGGTAAAATAGCGAGACACTCAAACCAAATCTCGATGTAGGCAGGAAGATTCCAAGCAGAATCAATCCAACCCAATAGAAATATGTACCCGTTTTACCGTATTCGACTTTCATATTGACTCTGACTATCGACTATAAACCTTTAAGAATGTTTTCGTATTCATTTTTGCCGTTAGTATTGAGAAGTATTTCAACAGCACGATTCAACTCGACATCCTCTTTCAAAGTGGAAATGATCTTGCCTTTTTGGAAATAATAACGACCGACCAGTTCCATTTTAAGAATTTCAGATATTTCTTTTCTATTGTTAATCAAATCATTATCCTTATGACTCTTCAATTCGTTTTCCAACATATCGAGTTGCTCTTTGACATTGTCGTAATAACCCTCCAACTTAGCTGTCTTTACCAATTCATCAAAGTCTTTTTCACTTTCTGAAGTATATTCAAACTCTTGAGCTTCAACGAATTTAACGAAGTCATCATAAATCTCATCTGTTATTACAAACTCTTCAGGAGAAGCTATTGACTTATGCTCTCTATAGAATTTATTTGCATATTTGAAGATCATATTCTGAGCATAGAGATGAGCTGTTATCGTAGAAAGCATCTCTGGCTCTATCTTCACATCTGGCTGGATGCCATGACCTTCGTAAACTATTCTTCCGTTTGCGGTCTTGAACTGAGGTCCTAGAGTGTCGTTCTTTGCGAGAGTGTCATTCTTTGTCTTCTTGGAATAATCAATTTCCTGTATGCAGCGTTTACTTGGGATGTAATATTTAGACACAGTCACTTTCATCTGAGTGTTATATGTCATAGGCAAGATATTCTGAACCAATCCCTTGCCGAATGTTCTTTGACCAACGATGACGCCTCTGTCGAAGTCTTGGATAGAACCTGAAACGATTTCGCTTGCTGATGCGCTACTTTCATTGACCAGAATAGCCAAAGGAATTTCTGTATCATCGGCTTCATGTTTGGTGTAATAGTTTCTGTTCTGTTCAGGAGTCTTTCCTTTTGTATAAACCACGAGCTTGTTTTTAGGCACGAAGATATTTACGATATCGACAGCTTCGTTGAGCAGACCGCCGCCATTACCTCTAAGGTCGATGACAAGACCTTTGAGCTCGTTTTGAGATTTCATTTCAAGGAACGCCTCCTTCAGTTCTTTAGCAGCGTCTCTAGTAAATTGATTAAGGATAATATATGCAACGCCACCTTCTAAAACGGTGTAATAAGGAATATTGTCAATCTTTATTTTCTCGCGGGTAAGAGTCTTGGTGAGGACATCTTTTTCGCCATCGCGTCTTATCTTAAGAGTCAGTTTTGAACCAGGCTGACCTTTAAGAAGTTCACTGACTTCACTAACGGTTTTCTTTTCAGTGTTGACGCCGTTAATTTCTATGATAGCGTCGCCAGGAAGCAATCCCGCCTTATGTGCAGGAAAGTTCTCGTATGGTTCAGAGATATGGACATTATCATCGTAATAGTTTATTATAGAACCTATTCCACCATATTCTCCCATTGTAAGAAGCTTCACATCCTCAATTTCTGATTCAGGAATAAAGACAGTGTAAGGATCCAACTCCTTGAGCATAGCATGAATAGCAGTCTCATTCAACTCGGCAGGATTTATCTCATCGACATAATTCATGTTCAGATATTTCAACACATTATTATATATGTCTATGCTTTTTGAAATCTCGAAATTGTTTTGTTTTTCCTGAGCAAAAGATGCCAAAGGAAGAAACATCACCACAAAAAATAAAACTCTTAATCTATTCATAACTAAAATATTATTACTATTTCTATTAAGACGCATCAATGTTTATTTAATTTTAATACGTCTCTACTACAGTCACTCCTAATTCCTAATTATCAAGGGACCGGATCATACCCGCTTCCGCCCCAAGGGTTGCAAGATAAAATTCTTTTAAATGTAAGCCAGCCGCCTTTAATGGCGCCATATTTTCTAATGGCTTCGATGCCATAATTGGAACATGTAGGAGTATATCTGCAGCTTCTTCCAATGAAAGGTGATAATGTGACTTGATATATGCGGATAAGCAATATCAAAAAATTAGCTGGCAGTTGTGTTATTTTTTTCATCATCGTGCAGAAAATAATTATTGTTCAAACGCAAAGATAGTTGTTTTATTTTCTTTTCTATCTCTTCGTAAGGCAAAATTGTTGTAGCCGTATAAACAAGCGCCACGTCAAAAGTGATTTTATGTTCTTCACATTTAACAATCAATTCTGATTTATTTCTGCGCCATGCCTCACGGACGAGTCTTTTCACCTTGTTTCTTTTGACTGCGTGATGAAATCTTTTCTTTGATACAGAGACGAGGAAGCGAGGTATCGAAGGCTCGTCTTCTTCCGAAGTATGAGTATGAACAACAACACGAAAAGGGTAAAAGTTAAATCCTTTACCCTTCTCGAATAATAGTTGTATAGCTTTCTTCTTATATAAACGCTGTTCTTTCGGAAGTCCTTCGTTCATATCGAATTATTTTTTCTTAGCTTTCTTAATTTCATTAGCGATAAACTCTTCTATCGCCATATTCATTGATGGACATGATGGTGTTGGAGCGCTGAAGTTCAAAGTGAAACCAGCTTCTGTGATAGCTTCACATGTAGAATGTCCGAAACCGCCTATAGCGACATTTTCATCCTGGACAAAATCAGGGAAGTTTTTCTTAAGAGACTCTATTCCAGCAGGGCTGAAGAACACCAACATATCATATTTTGAAATGTCGATATGTGACAAGTCGGCTGACACTGTACGGAATATAACAGCTTTTGTATAATCAAGTTTAGCCTCTGTCAACATACCATCGTGATCTTCTGTAACCAAGTTAGAACTTGGCAAGAAGAATTTCTCTTCCTTATGTTTTTTCATCACTTCTACGAGATCAGCGAAAGTTTGCTTTCCGTAGAAGATCTTTCTTTTTCTGTATTGGATATAATGTTGAAGATATTGAGCCGTGGTTTCATTGACACAGAAATATTTCAAATCTTCAGGGATTGTGTAACGCATTTCTTTTGCAATACGGAAGAAATGATCTATTGTGTTACGACTTGTTAAAATTATTGCGGTAAAATCACTAAGTTTAACCTTCTCTTGTCTTAAATCGCTGGCAGAAACATCTTCTAATTTGATGAATTTTTCAAATTCGATGTTAACATTATACTTCTTTATTATAGCTTCATACGGAGTTTTTGCAACGTCAGCTGGTTTTGGTTGCGACAAAAGGATCGATTTAATCTTCATCTACAATTTTTTTAATCTTTTACTAATCACTCAATCTATCTTACCAACAAAATGATTAACAGTACGTTATAGAACATTTACAATCATCTTCGATATAAGCAAGACGGGTAAAATTTCGACGGTGCAAAGATACAAAAAAATATTTACAAAATTTAATTTTGATAACATTCGTACCTCTATTAATAATTTTACAAATGTAACGAGGAAAAATACGCCCAATATTACCAAAGTAAAGATCAAGAAAAACTTATATGGATGGAAGAACAAAAGCAGGATTATCGGCATAAGCATAAGGTTGCAAGTAGCCATTGCAGAAACATGCGATGTAAAGTGAAAATATATTAGCGAATCGGTCTTAAACATCCAACCGTAAAACACGGTAAGGAGATAAACAAAGACGAATATCGCACTTACGCAAAACACCACATCAATAAAGAAATCGAAGTTGTCGTGCAAGATTCTGTTTTCACCATAAACGACGAATATCTTCTGCACAAACAAAGAAAACATCAAAACAAAAGAAATGATTGTTGAAAATGAAACCGTGCTAAACATAGATTGTCCATCTCTCATCGCCCTATCGTTGCCTCCATTTTGAAACGGCATTGCAATAACTGACGACAATCTTTGCGGCGACATGAACTTATTCAAGACCATAAGAATCAGCACTACGAACAAGACTACAAAATTCCACGCAGCGCTGATGTAAGTGACTTCTCTTTCCTTCGGACCTTCGAATCCCGCAGGCTGCTCTGTCACGAACTTAAAGTCTTTGAATGGATTATCCACGACATACGCCTCGCCATTAACGCTATCGTTAACAACAAGGTTTTCCGCTATATCGGCATTATTATAAAATCCAGTAATCTTATTCATAAAATCATATTCGTTGCAAATTTACATCTTTGTTTTTTTCTTGACAAATATTTATATTTTTTTTTGAAATTTTGGAAATAGATTATTACCTTTGTAGTCTTCAAGAATTCAAATTTAAAATATTAAATATCATGGATCTTATAGAACAAATAAAACAAAACGCACGCGAAAACAGACAACGCATCGTGCTTCCTGAAGGAGATGAAGAAAGAACAATAAAAGCTGCAGACCAACTTATCGCTGACGGCATCGCTGACGTGATACTCATCGGACCTGCACAGAAAATCAAAGACATGGCAGCTGAATTCGGTTTGAACAACATCGAAAAAGCTACTATCGTTGACCCAACAAACAACCCTGACAGAGACAAATATGCAAACTTGCTTTTCGAACTTCGCAAGAGCAAAGGCATGACAATAGAAGAAGCTCAAAAATATGCTGAGAACTTCATGTACCTCGGCGTTTTGATGCTCAAAGCCGGTGACGCTGACGGTTTGGTCAGTGGCGCTCGCAGCACAACAGGCGATATGCTACGCCCTGCATTGCAAATCATCAAGACTGCTCCTGGCGTTTCTTGCGTTTCTGGCGCTTTCATCATGTTCTTACCTAACGACAAATACGGAACAGACGGCAAGATCGTTTGCGCTGACTGCGCTGTGACACCAGTTCCAACAGCTGAACAACTCGCAGAAATCGCTGTATGTACAGCCGACACCGCAAAGAACATCGCTAAGATTGATCCAAAAGTCGCTATGTTAAGCTTCTCAACAAAAGGCTCTGCAAAACACGAAGATGTTGACAAAGTTATCAAAGCTACAGAATTGGCAAAACAAATGCGTCCAGACATCTGCATCGACGGCGAATTACAAGCTGACGCCGCTATCGTTCCATCAGTTGGCGCAAGCAAAGCTCCTAACAGCGAAGTAGCTGGTAAAGCAAACACATTGGTATTCCCAAGATTGGAAGTCGGCAACATCGCTTACAAACTCGTTCAACGTCTCGCTGGCGCTGAAGCTGTTGGTCCAGTTCTCCAAGGTTTCGCCAAACCATGTAACGACTTAAGCCGCGGCTGTTCAATCGACGACATCTACAAACTCGTCGCTATCACATGTAACCAAGCAATAGCTCAGAAGAATTCATAATTCACAATGCATAATTCATAATTGTAGAGACGCGTCAATGCAACTACAATAACACACATTGACACGTCTCTCTTTTCAAATAATAATAACACAATAATCAAATGAAAATTTTAGTTTTAAACTGTGGCAGTTCATCAATCAAATATCAACTTTTTGATATCGACGATAATGGTCACAACGTTTTGGCAAAAGGTCTCCTCGAACGCATCGGTCTCGAAATGGGAGAATTTACACATAAATGGAACGGCGAAAAACATTACGAACAACTTCCTATTCCAAACCACACTGTAGGTATCAGCATCGTTCTTAACGCATTGCTCGACGAAAACCACGGCGTCATCAAGTCATTAGACGAAATCGGTGCTGTTGGTCATCGTTTGGTTCACGGCGGCGAAAAATTCACAAAGAGCGTCCTCATCGACGACAGC